>CAZRTO010000031.1:0-16325 GCA_964603025.1 uncultured bacterium
GAACCAGGATACACAGCTCCAGAGGCTGTAGTCCTACCGTTAGACGATCCCCCAAACCAAGTAAAAAGCTATAAGCCATATGCCGTAAGCTATAGGCAATCAACTTCTAGCTTTTTACTTGATCATATAAGGTGGCAGCCACCATTGAGGCCGGACTATCAATATGTAGATCCCGTAGATGAATATCACAAGAACAACAAGCATATAGCCCCAGAATCCCTTTGATACATTGTTGCCTTTGTTGAACCAGAGCCCGAATAGAGCCGCCAGAACAGCAAGCACGATCAGTGATATCCCTTTGAACAAAGGGTTCTGGCTGATAAAAGCTATGATCCTTACTCCGGCATCAAAATCCATCATTCCTCTTCATCCTTTATTCGTCATCCATCATCCTAATTGCTATAATACAACTAAACATGGATATTTTCAAATCCGACTTCCTGGTCGTTGGCGGAGGCATATCGGGACTTACGGCTTCTCTCGTATGCGCTCAAAAAGGCCGCGTGACACTGCTGACCAAGGGGAAGACAGAGGAGACCGCCACGGAAAAAGCCCAGGGCGGGATAGCCGTTGCGCTGGACAGCGTGAACGATTCGACCTCCTATCATCTGGATGACACGCTTGAGGCTGGAGCCGGGCTTTGCGAAAGAGATGCCGTGGAAGTGCTTGTCAGGGACGGGGTCCAAAGGGTGCGCGAGCTTATCGAAATGGGCGCCGATTTCGACAGGACATCTTCCGGGTTTGAGCTCAATATAGAAGGAGCCCACAGAAAACGCCGCATACTTCATGCCGGGGATTACACAGGTAAAGAGATAGCCCGTACCCTGGCGGCAAGAGTGATAAAGAACGGCAATATAGACATAAGGAATTTCATATTCGGCAAGGACCTTGTGGTCCGCAACGGCTGCTGTATAGGCGTTAGGGCATTTGACTCCGAAAAAGGACGCGAAACGGTATTCCTTGCCCCGGCGGTCATAATTTCGACCGGAGGGATATGCCAGATATACCGTTATACGACCAATCCCGAGTTTGCTACCGGGGACGGAATGGCCATGGCATACAGGGCCGGCGCCGTGCTGAGGGATATGGAATTCGTACAGTTCCACCCCACCGCTCTCGTACAGTTCAAAGGGCTTGGAGAAGAGATAGCTTTTCCCCAGTTCCTTATATCAGAGGCGGTCCGGGGTGAAGGAGCTTTGCTCTTGAACGCCCGAAGAGAGCGGTTCATGGATAAATATCACGTGCAGGCCGAACTTGCTCCAAGGGACGTCGTCTCAAGGGCGATATTCAACGAAATGGCAAAGAGCGGGTCCGATCACGTGCATTTGAACCTTTCCGGGATAGATCCGGAAAAGATCAAAAAGCGTTTTCCCACCATCTACAGGACGTGTAAAGAAGCGGGATTAGACCTGACCCATGACGACATACCCGTGGCTCCCGCCGCCCACTATTTCATGGGCGGCATAAAGACCGATCTTGAAGGACGCACCAATATTGCCGGCCTCTGGGCGGCCGGCGAAGCCATGTCGTCGGGAGTGCACGGAGCAAACCGTCTGGCAAGTAATTCTTTGCTTGAGGGAGTGGTTTTTGGCTACAGGGCCGCGAACAGCGCGAAGTCTTTCGTAAGCGGATATGCAGGCAAGCTGGAATTCGATCGCGGGAACAATAAAAAACCCGATAAAAATCTTTCGGACAATGAGGTGAGATCATATAAGAACTTCATAAAAAGGCTTATGTGGGAGCATGTGGGAATTGTCAGGAACGGCAGTTCGCTCACAAAAGCCATAAGCGAGCTTGACAAGTTATCGGCAAAACTGGATTTCGAGCCGGCTGACAAGAATGAAGCCGAACTGATCAATATGGCCCTGGTCGGACGCCTGGTAGCCCGTGCCGCGCTGGACAGGACCGAATCACGAGGAGCTCATTTCAGACAAGATTTTCCACGCAGGGACGATCATAACTGGGAAAGGCATTTGGAGTACAAAAAAGACTGATCTCTACTTCGGGAATATCCTGATCTTCCTGTTCGGTTCGCTGCCGAATGACTGGGCTTTCAATCCGTATTTTTCTATCAGCTGGTGTTGCAGCCTTCTTATGTAAGAATTTTGCGGAGCCAGATCTACCGGTTTTCCCGTTGATTTGACGTGGATCGCGGCTTTTTCCACTTCTTCCGAGGCTGAGCTCTCAAGTATCTCAGCATCGAAGATCCTGAAATAGCCCTTGAGGAACCTGTTGATCTGCGAATGGGTCTTGTTCTTGATAACATGAACCGGCAGGTTATGTTCTTTGGCTATCCGGACTATCTTTGAGCCCTGTACCGCCTTGGAGCGGACCGCCAGTACCACATTTGCTTCATCAGGAGAATCCACCACTTCGGCCTCTATTCCCATAGCTTTTATGCATTTTTCGAGCGTTCCGTTGTTTATCCCGAAAGGGAATATCTTTACTAGGTCGTCCTGCTTCTGTTCACGCGCCTCTTCGATGGCTTCTGTGGACATTTCCGGCATTGATTCCTGGGTCGGTATCTGTTTGATCTCTATCTCTCCGTCCGGTTTGCGTATTCGCACCTCCGGAAGAGGGACTTTACCTCGCAGGAGCATATCGACGGCCGCCGCGGTATCGTGATATACGGCCATTTCATCCCTCTGTCGTATCTCGACCACTATGTCAAAGGTCGGAGGGGCTTTTCTCTCTAGTACGGCTTTTTGGGTCTTGCGGCGTTTTGCTTCCTCATCGCCCAGTATCACGGTCTGGATCCCGCCTACAAGGTCGCTTAATGTGGGATTTGCTATCAGATTGTCCAGCGTCACTCCGTGTGCGGTGCCGATCAGGACCACTCCCCTCTCTGCTATGGTACGCGCGGCTTCCGCCTCGGCCTCAGTGCCTATCTCATCTATGATTATGGCTTCGGGCATGTGATTTTCAACGGCCTCTATCATTACGGCATGCTGTTTATCCGGAGAAGGCACCTGCATCCTCCGCGCTTTGCCTATCCCCTCATGCGGGATATCCCCGTCGCCCGCGATCTCATTACTGGTATCTACCACTATGACCCGCTTGCCCATCTCTCCGCTCAGCACGCGTGCGGACTCCCTTAATTTTGTGGTTTTTCCTATTCCTGGAGGTCCGAGAAAAAGAATGCTTTTATCGGAGCGTATTATGTCCTTGATGATGTCTATGGTCCCGTATGCCGCTCTGCCGACCCTGCAGGTAAGCCCTATGATCTTGCCGGTCCTGTTGCGTATAGCCGATATCCTGTGGAGCGTTCTTTCTATTCCGGCGCGGTTATCCGCGGTAAAAGAGCCGAGCTTGGAAGAGACATAGTCTATATCTTCCTGTGAGACTATCTCGTCCTCGAGATAATGGACTTTTTTCTCAAATCTTACTTCGGGGATCTTTCCAAGATCGAGGATCACTTCTATCATGTCAGAGAAATCCATGGAAGAATAGATCTTGTCTTTGATGCGCGGGGGAAGCACCTCGAGAAGGCTCTTTAAAGCGTCAGATATCCTTATTTCGGCCATTTACTTTCCCCGTATGGCTTTTTTGAGGTTGAATCCCGCAACGAACACAGGGCACTTGGTCGCGCCGATCTCCATTTGCTGGCCCGTGCGAGGATTTCTCCCGATCCTTCCCTTGCGGGTCTTTACCGAGAAATTGCCGAATCCGACCAGCCTTATCTTTTCGCCTTTTGCCAGAGCTTCGGTTATCAGTTCAATGGCGGTATCCATTATTCTTTCCATTTCCGCCTTTGTATAGCCGAACTTTTCAGCGAGATTTTCAGCCAGTTCCTTCTGGTTCATGAGACAGCCCCTCCCTCCGGCTTCCTACGCGGAAGCCCCGAAGCACTCGCATTTTTTCTTGAGCAACTCCCACTTGCGGTCAACATCGGCCTGCAGCTCTTCCATCAGTTTGGCGTTCTCCGGCTTGAACAGATGCCTGAACCTTGTCTGCGGCTTTAAAAAGTCAACCAGAGGTTTTTTGTCTTTTGGAGTGTATGAAAGGGTGTATTTGCCGTTCTCCACTTCGTACATCGGCCAAAAACAGGTATCCGCGGCAAGCTTGCCCAGTTCAACGGTCAGGTCCATCCTGTATCCCCAGCCAAGCTGGCAGGGCTGCAGAACGTTTATGAACTTGGGGCCTCTGATCGACATGGCCTTTTCAATTTTTTTTGTGAGGTCCCTCCAATCCCCTACTATGGTCTGGGCCGTATAGGGGATGTTGTGGGCTATCATGCACTCGGTCAGGTCTTTTCTTGTCATCACTTTTCCCTGCCGCACTTTTCCCGCCGGTTCGGTGGTAGTGCTGGCACCGCGCGGAGTGGCGCCCGATCTTTGCACGGAGGTGTTCATATATGCCTGGTTGTCGTAGCATATATACAACATATCGTGACCTCTTTCCATTGCTCCGGAAAGGGATTGGAAACCTATGTCGTAAGTTCCTCCGTCCCCTCCGAAAGCTATGAACCTGGTCTCGCCGTTTATCTTGCCCTGTTTTTTCAGCGAGGTATACGCGGCTTCTACACCGGACATCGTGGCTGCCGAATTCTCAAAAGCGCTGTGAAGGAACGGGACTTTCCAGGCGCTGTAGGGGAATATCGTGGTGGATACTTCGAGGCATCCGGTGGCGGAAACGATGACCACCGGCTCCTTTACTGCCATGAGCGCCTGTCTTACTATTATGGGAGCCCCGCATCCGGGACACATGCGGTGTCCTCCCGTCAAACGATCCTCTCTTGCTGCAAGCTCTTTGAGTGTCGCCATTTATCTGACTCCTTTGTATTGTACGGCTTCTTTTATCTTCCCTTCGGATGCCGCGGCCTTTAACTCGTCGAATATCTCGTTTATGTGCGCATGGGTCACTTCTCTGCCTCCCAGGCCGACTATATAGTCCGATATCAGAGGTTTTTTGGCTTTGTCGTATAAGCAGCTTCTGATCTCATCGTACAGGGGGCCGCCTTTGGCCGCGAAACCGTCGCATTTTTCCACAACGGCCACGGCTTTAAGGTGTTCCAGCTCTTTAGCTATCTCTTCTCCGGGGAAAGGCCTGTAAACGCGCAGCTTTAAAAGTCCTATTTTCACGCCTTTTTCCCTGTATTCGTCGATCACTGCCTTTGCCGAGCCGGCAAGCGAACCGAGGCAGACTATTGCCATTTCTGCGTCATCCAGCTTATATTTTTCAAAAAAACCGTATTCGCGGCCGAATTTTTTCCCGTAGTCTTTCCCGACCTCAAGGATGATGTTCTTTGCCTCTTTCATTGCTTCCGCGACCTGCCTTTTGTGCTCAAAATAGTAGTTCTGCAGGTCGAGAGCGCCAAGTGTGACAGGGTTTGAAGTGTCAAGCAGATTTGTGTAAGCGGGAAATTTGCCTATATATTCCCGGACCGTTTTATCGTCGTGCATCTCTATCTTTTCAAGGCAGTGGCTTATAATGAACCCGTCCGTAGTGACCATGGCCGGCAGCTTGACCTTGGGATGCTCCGCTATTCTGACCGCTTGGAGCATGTTGTCGTAGGCTTCCTGGCTGTTCTCCGAGAATATCTGTATCCATCCGAAATCCCTTGCCGCAAAAGTATCGCTGTGATCGTTGTGGATGTTGATCGGTCCGCTGAGAGCCCTGTTCACCTCAGGCATAACTATTGGAAGCCTGAGTGCCGAAGCTATCGGGAGCATTTCATACATGAGTGCTAGCCCCTGGGAAGAGGTCCCTGTCATGGCCCGGGCGCCTGAAGCTGACGCCGCTATCGTGGCGCTCATCGCGCTGTGTTCGCTTTCCACGGGGACATACACGGTGTCTACGAGCCCGTCCGCCACGAACTGCGAGAATATCATCACTATTTCCGTTGCCGGTGTTATCGGATAAGCGGCCACTACATCGGGATTTATCTGGCGCATGGCCTCGGCCATCGCTTCATTGCCGGTCTTTGCTACGATCTGAGACATTTAATTTCTCCCTTCAGAGTTGATCATGCGTTTCATCTCTCATTCACCATCTGTATGGCTTTTACTGGCTTGACCGGGCATACGTTCTCGCAGATGCCGCAGCCTTTGCAATAGTTGTAGTCTATCCCGAGCACTTTGCCGTCTTTGACTATAACCGCGCTGTCCGGGCAGTATATATAGCAGAAAAGGCAGTTAATGCAGGTTTTGTCGTTCTTTACGGGTTTTTTCGATCTCCAGTCGCCGGTATGGAACTCAGCCGCGGTCCCGGCTTTTAACACGTCCCCCTCGGATAATTCCTTCCAGCCGAGCTCTTTTGACATCTTACTCCCCTTTCACTTCTTCATAAGAACGCTTTACGGCGCTCAGGTTGCCTTCGATGACCTCCGGTTTTGAGGCGAATTTTTTTGAAAGCTTCTTTTTCAGGTCATCCATCATATGAGAAAAATCCAAGAGTCCGGACGCTTTTATCAGCGCTCCAAGCATGGGAGTGTTTGGGATATCTTTGCCTATCGTTTCTTTGGATATCCTGGACGCGTCTACGACGAATATCTTTCCGGCCTTGAATTTTGTCATGGATCTAACGTCCGCGGCTGTTCCGGGAGTGTTGACTATAAGGATGCCGTTGTCGGGAAGACCTTTTGTGACGTCGATCGATCCTATCAGGGTCGGATCCAGGACAAGTACGATATCCGGCTCTGTTATGCCGTAATGTATGGTAATGGGGTCGGCGCTGATCCTATTGAAAGAGGCCACGGGAGCTCCCATTCTTTCGGGGCCGTATTCGGGAAAAGCCTGTATATATTTACCCAGGCTCATCGCGGCATCCCCCAGCAACAGGGCCGCGGTCTTGGCTCCCTGTCCTCCCCGGCCGTGCCAGCGTATCTCAGTGATCTTTTTCATCTAGACAGTCCACCTTTCTAATATTGCTATGAGCGTCTGTCCTGCGGTCATTTGTAATAATAGCACCAAAATTACGGCCATAAAAGTGGCAGAGAGAGCTTTTTGTTTGGAAAGGCCGTATATTTTTCTGAGAGCGATGCTCCATAAGCCCCAGAGATAGATTATGAGCAGAACGGACACGAGATTGACTCCTACCGGCAGGTTATGTTCCGGAAGGACCTTGTATCTGGCCGCCGTGGCCATGACAGGTATCAGGCAGTACGGGACGAGAACTGCGCCGGAATAGTAGGACGCTTTTATCATGTCTTTTAACCCGCCAGCCCCCCCGAACTTGAGGGCGATATAATGGAGTATCAGGCCAAAGACCGTGAACAAGGCAAAAACGCCGGCTATTGCGGCGGGCCCGGCGATCAGTAGTATCATCGCGAAGAAAACAAGGCAGAAAAAGGCGAACAACGGGATTATTACCGCCAGTTTCACTCCTGTTATCCCCTGTATTAGCACAGATACCATCGGGATTATGAGCGCCGTGAACAGAAAAACTGAAAGCACAAAAGCAAATAGCCAGCATGAATAAAGAAGGAAGGTCAGCGGTTTGTCTTTCAGGGGGCCTTTTTCCATCCGAGTATAGAAGTATATCGGCCTCATAAGCACGGTCGCCAGGCAGTCCGCATACCATCTCAAGGATCCTTCTTTCATCATAAAGCGGCCCTCCCTTCGAGAGATTTTAATATGGTGGCCTCATCGGCAAAATCCATGTCACATCCTATCGGCAGCCCGTAGGCGATACGGGTCAGTTTGATGCCGAGAGGTTTTATCAGTTTTGTCAGATAGAAAACGGTGGTCTCGCTTTCCGTGGTGGGATTGAGCGCAAGGATCACTTCTTCCGCTCCGTTCTTGAGCCTTCTGATAAGCTCTTTTATCCTCAAGTTGTCAGGACCTATCCCGTCAAGCGGGGATATCACTCCCCCGAGTATGTGATATACGCCCTTGTATTCGTTGGTCCTTTCTATCGCTATCAGGTCCTTAGGGTCGGACACTACGCATACGGTCTTCCTGTTCCTGTTCGCGTCGGAACAGATCTGGCACGGATCGCTCACAGTAAGGTTGTAGCACTCCGAGCAGTATTTTACTCCGGCTTTTATATTGGCCAGGGCGCTGCGGAGGGCTTCCACTTCTTCCGAAGTGATCCCCAGCACGTAAAATGCCAGTCTCTGCGCCGATTTGGGGCCGATGCCCGGCATTTTCTTGAATTCTTCTATGAGATCATTTACAGGTTTCGGGTAAAAGGCCATTTTTTATAGACCCGGTATCTTGAGATGATCGGTTATGTTCTTCATTTTGCTCTGGCTTATCATCTGCGCCTTTTCTATGGCCTCAGCAAAGGCGCTTTTTATCATCTCCGCAAGCTGTTTGGCGTCGTTCATCGGGGCGGTTGAAGGATCTATCTCGAGATCGATCAGTTTGAACTGGCCGTTCATTGTGACTTTTACGGCGCCTCTGCCGGCTCCCGTGGTAAAGACCTCCTTGCCGAGCTCGTCAGCCGTCTGTTTTATGTCCTTCTGTATCTGGTACAATTTGCTCATCATCTCGCCTATCTCACCCATCTTTTTTCTCCTTTCAGCATTATTGAGCGATCACGGTCCCGTCGAACATCTCTTCTATATCAGAAACGGACACCGAAGCTTTGGCCTCCGCCTTCTGCGGGGCAGCGGAGCTTTCGCTGATCACGCAGGCTATAGATATGTTCTTTCCTGCTATGCCGCTTACGCATTCTTCCAGTATGGTCCTGTTCTTCGGGTCCTCTATCCTTGACTTATGGAAAGAATAGCCCTTTTTAAAGCTTATCAACAGTCTTCCGTTCCTGTCCAGGTCCGTTGGTTCCGCTTCGTGCAGGGATACATATCCGAAAGGGCTCTTGCTTTTCATTTTTTCCAGCACATCTGACCACCCCGCCTTTATGGATTCGAGAATGCCGTTGCCTGGAACGTTGACCGTTTTTTTGTCCGGCGCTACCGCTGGTACAGAGGGTGCCTCGTCCGCAGAGCAAAGCTCTATGATCGTCATTTCCATGGTAAGCCTCAGTGACCGGTGCCATTTCATGTCAACATCCGCCTGGGCAAGCCTTTTGACTATTTCCTTGATCCTGGCAAGGCTCGCTTTATCCGCGTCCTTTTTGAGCGATTCTATCTGGTTCTTGGGTATTTCGAGTATGTCACAGCTGCCTATCTTGGCCATCAGTATGTTCCTGAAATGCCACAGCAGGTCCTTGGCGAGCTGAGGAATGGAGACTCCGGACAGTACGGCTTTGTCGACAAGAGCAAGAGCCTCTTTGTCGGAACGGTCGATAACGGCCCGTCCCAGCTCGAATATGAACTCCGGTTCCGACGTCCCCAGGACTTCGGCGACGTTCTCGGCCTTTATCGTTCCTCCGCAGTAGGATGAAAGCTGGTCCATCAGCGAAAGAGCGTCCCTCATGGAGCCTTCACAAGCCCTTGCTATGCTTTCCAGAGCGCTGTCCTCGATCTTTATTTTTTCTTCGGCTGATATCCTTTTCATGTGCGAAATTATATCCTTCGCTGATATCCTTCCGAAATCGAAC
This sequence comes from uncultured bacterium, assembly GCA_964603025.1. Classification (GTDB taxonomy): domain Bacteria; phylum Margulisbacteria; class WOR-1; order JAKLHX01; family JAKLHX01; genus CALFCX01. The sequence goes on from CAZRTO010000031.1 coordinate 9,445, forward strand.
CTCTGGCACCTTGAAGATATCGTTACGGGGACTTTTTGGGGTTCGGTGGTCGCAAGTATAAAAACGGTATCCGAAGGCGGCTCTTCAAGCGTTTTAAGCAGGGCATTGAAGGCTTCGGGGCTGAGCATATGGACCTCGTCGATTATGTAGACCTTGTAGAGCCCCTCGACGGGTTTATAGGCTATCTTGTCCCTCAGGTCCCTTATGTCGTCTATTCCCCTGTTAGACGCCGCGTCTATCTCTATAACATTGACCGCGTTTCCTTTTGTGATCTTTTGGCACTGGTCGCATTTGCCGCAGGGGTTGGAGTCCTTTCTCGCAGGACAGTTGAGCGCCTTGGCAAAGATCCTGGCGGTAGAGGTCTTGCCCGTGCCTCTGGGCCCGGTAAACAGATATGCGTGCGCCAGACGGTTGCTGCCTATGGCATTCTTGAGCGTCGATACTATCGCGCCCTGCCCTATTATCTCGTCAAAGTCCTGCGATCTGTATTTTCTGTATAGTGATATATGCGCCATATCTGTCAGTTCCTGAAAAGCCTGGGAACGCGCTTGCCTATTCCGCAGACAACCTCATAGTTTATCGTCCCGTCCAGTTTTGCCAGGTCAGTCGCGGTTATTGACTCGTTACCGTCAGCTCCTATTATCACCGCTTCATCCCCTGTTTCTATTTTATCAGAGCCTACGTCCACCATCGTCATGTCCATGGTAACATTTCCGGCGATCGGATATTTTTTGCCCCTTATAAGCACGGATCCCTTGTTGGAAAGCCCTCTGGAGAGCCCGTCAGCGTAGCCGACCGGAAGCGTGGCTATCCGCGAGCTTTTTGACGTAAAATACGAAGCGCCGTAGCTTACTGGGGTGTTTTCAGGCACCTCTTTTATGTAAAGAACCTTGCTTTTGAAAGACAGGACCGGCTCAAGTTCCGGACAGCTCCCGTTCTGTTCCAAAGGCTTCAGCCCGTACATCATTATGCCTATCCTGACCATATCGAGCCTGGTCGCCGGGAAATTGACCATAGCCGCGCTGTTTGCGGCATGCAGGATCGGAGGTTTTATCCCTTTTGCCCTCAAGGACGAGGTTATCCTTTTGAAGATCTCGAATTGTTCAAGCGTGAAACCGCTCTCACGGTCGTCCGCCTTGGCAAAATGGGTGAAGATGCCTTCTAGCTCGAGCGATGGCAGAGAAGCTATCCTTTCTATCAGATCTTCCGCTTTATCAGGCAGCACTCCGACTCGGGACATCCCGGTGTCTATTTTTACGTGGACCTTGGCTTTTACGCCTTTGTGTGAAGACATATCAGAAAGCAGCTGGGCCAATTCGGGAGTATATACCGTCTGGGTTATTCCCGCGTCTATGACCCGTTCAATATGGGCATGATGTGTTTCGCTGAGTATAAGTATGGGAGCTCCTATCGAAGAAGATCTGAGCTCCAATGCTTCTCCTAGCGACGCGACCCCGAAATAATCGGCTCCGGCCATCGAAGCCGCCCGGGCTACTTCAACCGAGCCGTGCCCGTAGGCATTGGCCTTTACTATCGCCATCATTTTGACCGAGGAAGACAACTCTGACTTTATTTTCCTGACGTTAGAACGCAGCTTGTTCAGGTCTATCTCGACGTATGTCGGCCTGAAAGGTTCCATTTTCTATCCTTTCGGTAGAGTGAACGTGAACTTTGATCCTTTTCCCGGACCCTGGCTCTGGGCGTATATGCGGCCTCCGTGGGCCTCGACTATTTCCTTGGCGATGCTGAGGCCCAGTCCCACACCGGTCTGGTATTTTGCGACCGGATCATGGGCCTGGTAGAATTTTTCAAAGATCTTCTCGAGCTGAGAATCTTCGATCCCGGCCCCGTTGTCCTCGACGGAAATGACCACCTCATTGTCTTTTTCAGCGGTAGAAACGGTGATCTGTCCGCCGTCCCTGGAGTACTTTATCGAGTTCTCCACCAGATTGAGCAATACGCGGTAGAGCTTGCTGATGTCTCCCCTGACGACAACGGATGAAAGTGAGGGCGGGATCAGCTTGTCCATTGAAATGTTCTTTTCATCGGCCTGCGGCTTTATGTCAAAAAACACCTCGTCGATGAGCTTGGGCACGTCCACCGGGGACAGTTCAAGATGCAGTCTTTTTTCCTGCGTGTTCACCGCGTCGAAAAGTTCGGAGATCAGCATTGCGAGCCTTTCGGAATTGTTCTTTGCTATCTTGAGGAATTTTTCCTGATTTGGGGTCACCTCGCCCACTATTCTCTTGAGGACGATCTTTATGGACTCTTTGATCGACGTAAGGGGTGTTTTGAGCTCGTGGGACATTTTTGACAGGAAATCGTTCTTTGCCTCCTCCAGCTTTTTCAAACGGATCGCGGTCTCTCTTTCTATTCCGTACATCCTGGCATTATGTATTGCCGTGGCCGCCTGGTCGGCAAAGGTGGCGAGCAGCCGCCTGTCCTCGTCGGTGATGGACTTTTTTGATATCAGGTTGTCCACGGCTATCATGCCTATTATGGCGCCTCTGGCTTTCATCGGCACTACCATGTTCTGCCCGACCCCCGGGACCATATATTTTTGCTGGCTCGGCGGGAGCGCGTTATCGGCATCCTCAGTGAAGAAATACGGGATCTTTCCAAGCGCTATTTTGGCAAAATTATTGTCGTTCTCGTCCATGGAATATATCTGGTCCTCGATGTTCTCCTGTCTGCCCCACTTGTCTATGCCAAGCCGCCCTTTAATGACATTATGCTGCTCGTCTATCTCAAATATCCCGACCCTGTCGAACCCGAGCCCCTCCTGAACGCCTTTCACTATAAAGGAGAGTATCTTTTCGAGCTCTATATCCGAAGATATGAGCTTGTGAGCGTTGTAAAGTATCTCCAGTTGCGCGTACTTTCTTTTCAGCTCTGAGGACCCGTCGCTCATTTTTGATTCGAGCTCTTCATTGAGCCTGTTCACTCTTTCATACAGAGAGGCGTTCTCTATGGCGGCTTTTTGCACACTTTCGTTAAGTTTCTTTTCCGTGGAGGATATGAATCCGGCGGCAAAAGCCGCTGTTCCCAGCATGAACATCCTTCCGGCGAGCGTACTTAGGTAAAACGGGGAGCCGGCGCCAGAAAGGGTCGCGGCCATGTACAATATGCCGGTATAAGCCAGCAGAGCAAGTTCGCCTTTTACCCCCGTAAGAGATATGGACGATACGATCAGCAAAAAGTAAAGCGGCCAGAACTCCGAATTTATGCCGCCCGTAAAATGTATGGCCAGCGTTATCAGTGCCGAGTCCACCAGAAAGGTGACCGCGCTCAGAGATGTTTTATAGCGCAGCCTGGCGGCGAATGTGACCGACAGGTTGTACAGGGTCCCGAGCAGAAGCAGTGTGGCCCCAGCCTGGAAGGAAGGGATAACATCGCTCCTCAGCAGCAATAGAGCAAAAAACCACCCCAGCACCGCCCATCTTACCTTGCAGAGAAAGTTCTCTCTGACATACAGGCGTTCTATGGATGTCTCTTTCGGGAGCAGCGGGACATAGTTCTGATTCATCTTGTCGATAAGATTATAACACAGGCGGATTTTGTGTTCTGAGATGTTCGCCCACAAAAGCCAGCAGTTCATCCTTCTTTATCGGTTTTGTCATATGGCCGTCGCAGCCGGCTTCCATTGACATCTTTATCTCTTCGGGCATCCCGAACGCCGAGACGGCTATTATCCTGGTGTGCCCGCGGCCTGTTGCTGCTTCAGTCTCCCTCATCTTTCTGGATGTGTCGTAACCGTTGAGCACGGGGATCTTCAGGTCCATAAAGACCAGATCGTAGTCGCTGTTCTCAAACATCTGCAGGGCTTTTCCCCCGTCCTCCGCCAGATCGACGGTTATCTCCGGATGCCCAGAAAAATATTCCTTGAATAGATACCTAAGCGTTTCGGAATCCTCCACGAAGAGTATCCTGGCGTTAGGCAGGGTTCCGTCCGGTCGTTCTTCCGCCTTTTTTTCCGGTTCCATGTCCGGCACGCTGTTTTTGTCCTCCAGCCTTATGGTAAAGTAAAAGGTGCTGCCGGTCCCCGGCATGCTTTCAACCCATATCTCTCCGCCCATTAGCTCGATAAGCTGTTTTGATATGGTAAGCCCAAGCCCGGTGCCGCTGTGTTTATGGGTTATGCTTACTTCGGCTTGCGAGAATTTTTCAAATATTTCTTCGGTCTTGTCCGCGGGTATGCCTATTCCGGTGTCCTGTACGGAAAAAAAGAGCTTGTCCTTGCCGGCCCCGTGATATCCCGCATTCACTGTTATTCCACCCTCGTCGGTGAACTTTATCGCGTTGCCTATCAGGTTGACGAGCACTTCCTGCAGCCTTATCGGATCGCAGGCGATCATATCCTCGACATTTTCATCCACACGGTATGTAAGCTCAAGGCCTTTTTCCCTCGCGGAGTATTCGAGCATTTTTACGGTCCGGAAAAGCAGCCCTCTTAGCGTGAATTTTCTGTTCTCAAGGGCAAAACGGCCTGATTCTATCTTGGCCATGTCCAATATGCTGTTCACCATGCTTAACAGGTTCTCTCCGGCGTATCTTACGGCCTGGACGCATCTTTTCTGTTTTTGGTCCAGCCTTGAATCGGACAACAGGTCCGCGGCCGCTATTATAGCCGCGATCGGAGTGCGTATCCCGTGGCTCATGTTGGCGATGAAATTGCTCTTTGCCCTGCTTGCCTCTATGGCCGTGTTCTTTTCTCTTTCAAGGGCGCTGTTCAACTGGATTATCCTCTGTTCGTCCATTCTCTTTTGCGTGCTGTCCCTGGAGATCCCCAGGACCTTGGTGGCGACCCCGTTGTCATCCTTGAGCGGAATGAGCCATGTATCGAGCCAGAGCTCCTTGTACGGGAACTTGGTCATGCTGCTCACAAAGATCGATTCCCCTTTGGCTATGACATGTTTTATATTGTTCATCTGTCTTTGCGCGTCGTCGCCGGGGAATATCTCCGTTATGCTTTTTCCCTTCAATTCCGCGGCTGTTTTTCCGAACTGTCTTGCCCCGAATTCATTGGCGTAATCTATCCTTCCTTCACCATCCAGAGTGAATATGAAATCGTGGGAGCTTTCGGCAAGATCGCGGTATTTTTTCTCGCTCCTTAATAGCTCATTCTCAAAAGCCTTTCTCTGGCTGATATCTCTGATCGCAGTGAATACGAACTCCTCTTCTCCCAGCTTTATGAGCTTTACATACACTTCCACCGGGATGCGGACGCCGTCTTTTCTGATATTCACCGCCTCTCCGAAAAATTCGCCTTTTATCCGGAGAGATCCCACCAGACCAGGAAAATTGTCCGATACTTCTTTAGGCACAAGATCCGAGGTGTTCATCCTTTTCAGCTCATCTTTGGAATATCCGAGCATTCTTTCGGCCGCCTGGTTGCAGTCCAGTATCCTGCCGTCAATATTTTCCAGGAAGATCGCGTCAAAAACACTGTCGAGCAGTACCTGAAGCTTTAGCCGGTCCTGGCGTATCCTTTCCGCCGCCTTTTTCCTGTCCGTGATGTCGATGGAAAAAGCTATCAGGCCTATGACCGCGCCGTTCTTGTCCTTGACCGGGAATTTGTCGGTCTGGACCCACTTTTCTCCGCGTACCGTCTCGAGCATTTCTATGATGTTCCTTTTTGCCGAACCGCTGGAAATGACCTTCATGTCATCATGCCAGTATTTTTCGCCGTATTTAGGGAAAAGCTCAAAGCAGGATTTTCCTTCAAGCTGTTTTTTGGTTTTTCCCACAAGGTCCGCGAAACTTTTGTTAGTGCGGATTATACGGTTCTCCCGGTCCTTGTAAAAGATCATGATCGGGGAGGAATCGATTATCGTCTCGATCTCCTGGTTCTGCTTGAACATTTCCTCGGCGTTCTTGATCTCGGACATGCACAGCTGATAGGACATCTTCCTGAGTATTTTGTACAGGATCACCACCGCCGACAGGCTGACGGCGGCCAAAAAGAACAGCAGAACGAACAGATGGGGATGAATAAAAGATTCCATTTTTGTCCCTTTTTCGAGCTATATAAGTTTAGAATAAAAAACGCGCAAAGACAAGCTACTCCGCCGGTGATAGAATCCAGATATGGGCATTGTTATCGAAGTTGAAAAACTGGTAAAACAGTTCAAGGCCGCCAGGGCGGTTGACAATATATCCTTTACGGTCGGACGCGGAGAGTGCTTTGGGCTGCTCGGCCCTAACGGTGCCGGAAAGACCACTACCGTGAATATGCTTTCCACACTTCTAAAACCCACTTCCGGCAGAGCCCTTATAGCGGGATATGACGTTGGTACACAAAAGAACCAGGTAAGGGCCAGCATCGGTATGGTATTCCAGGAACCCGCGCTAGACTCTAAGCTTACCGGAAAAGAGAACCTTGAATTCCACGCGATGATGTACGGAATTGCGCCTAGATCGTATAAAAAGAGCATTTCCGAACTTTTGGACCTGGTCGAGCTGTCCGAAAAGGCGGATACACTGGTGCAGAACTATTCAGGAGGGATGAAACGCAGGCTTGAGATAGCCAGGGGGCTTATACAAAAGCCGAAGGTCCTTTTTCTTGACGAGCCCACGCTGGGACTCGATTCTCAGACCAGAAGGTGCATATGGGACTACATAAAAGGGTTATTGTCCGAGAAGAATATTTCCATAATCCTGACCACTCACTATATGGAAGAAGCCGATTTTTTATGCGACAGGATAGCCATAATAGACAGCGGCAGGATAATAGCTCTCGGCACGCCGAAAGAGCTTAAGGACAGCCAGGGCGGCGATGTCCTGACGCTTGAGGTTGAAAGCGCGAGCGGGACTTTCACGAAGGCCCTGTCGGCCATGGCTGGCATAAGGTCCATAAAAGAATATCAGGAATGTCAGAAGTG
>CAZRTO010000032.1:0-16261 GCA_964603025.1 uncultured bacterium
CTGGAATCAGCCGCAAACATGGCCCCATCGTCTAACGGTTAGGACATCAGCTTTTCAAGCTGACGATCGGGGTTCGATTCCCCGTGGGGCTATGTTTGCGGCTGTTCTATGTCTTTTGAGCAACACCCGTTAATTGACAATATTTATGACAACCTCTATAATCAGACCGAGGAGAAAATAATGAAAAAAAATCTTGCGTTACTTTTCCTGGTTGCCTTTTCAACGATCGCGATCGCCGCTCCGGCTCTAAACCCTAAGACGCTTGTAAGGAGTCAGACCGTGAACGATATCAAAAAGATCTCTTTCCCTTACAAGCCTATCCCTGTATCTGCCGAGCCGGCTTCGGGGTCAACAGACACGACCACTTCGACATATACTCCTTCGGACAGATACTCTACCGGCTCAGGCGTGATGCTGACCCCGGCAAATCTTTTCGATGGCGACATCCTTTCAAACTTGGCTTTTTGGTATGTTGAATATAACAAATATTCTCAACCTGAAATAAATGATGCGTCCGCCCCGTTCGTGACAATGACGATCCCTCCGAAAGAATCACCTATCCTGTTCTCCACCATCGTATTCGGCAGATTGGCAAAAGAAACGCATACCTATGTGCTTACTCTGAAAATGGAAAAGATCACAAATTCGGGATATTTCCGGATAAGAATAGGAGACACAACTATTTCTGGTGATCAAATCGTATACAATTCCTCAACAAATGAATACAGAGTGCTGTTCTCATTTGCCCCTCCGATCACCCAAATGAATATACTTCTCCATTATGTCAATTCGGGCCAGGCATCCGATGCGCGCATCAAGTTCTACTACGCGCAGTTGACGCGGCTTGACTAAAAAACATTCAAGCAAACAGCGCGTACTTGATCTTGTTTCAAGTATCCCCAAGGGCAAGGTCACGACCTATGGCCGGATAGCCGCAATTCTCGGTATAAAATCTCCCCGAGCTGTCGGAAAAGTCCTTCATCATAACACCGATCCAAAAAAATACCCCTGCCACAGGGTGGTTTTCAAGGATGGCGGCCTGGCCGAGCATTACGCGTTCGGAGGCAGAGAAGCGCAAAGGAAAAAGCTGAGAAAAGAAAAAGTGGCCTTTAAGTTGGGGAAAGTGGACCTGAAAAAACATCTGCTTTGATATGTCCTCAGGCAGTACCGGAGGACGCTCTCTGTTCCCGCATGCTGTAAACGATGGAATCAGATCCTGTCTCGTCGGCTGATACCATTTTATGCGGCAAAAAAACCCGGGAGGATGTTTCTTTTATATAAAGGTCGCTCAATCTCACCTCAAGGTCCACATCCGCCGGGACTACCCTCAGCTCGTCGTCGTGCCCCCTGCCCTCCATAGGCCCTGCCCATTCTTCTATCACTGAGGAGACTGTTACTCTTTTGCCTCTGAACTCCTCGCCGAACTCCGTAACAACAGCAAGCCGCGGACGGGCTTCTTTAATAAGGTTGATGGAGCCTATCAGACCGAGATGCTGCCGTAGCAGCTTGCCTTCTTCCTTTTCGAGTGAACCGATGTTCAAAAGTATGACCTGGCAGCCGCGGTATTGCTCCCCCAAACCCGGTTCGTATCTCGTATCCCCGGTTATTCCGATGCTGACCCGTCGGCCGTCTTTGTCCGTTATGGAAGTTTCGACCACCACCCCGACCGCGGATTCCTGATGGGTCCACAGCTCCTCATGAAAGGCCTGTTTAATATGCAGCACACAGCCGTATTTCTCCCTTAGCGAAGTATGGTCCACATGTTCTATCGTCGAGCCAGGCGTCATCAGCCGGAAGTTTATCTCCTTGTTGCCCAAAGGATCAAGGGCATTGAACAAGCCCTGATATTTGAGCATGACCCCGGCGGAGCCGAAAACATCCAGATGATGCATCTTATTATTAGGAGCGTTGTCGTTGTGCTTTGCGAGCAATGACAAGATCGACTCCATTGATTCCGTATGATCGTCGTGGTCGTGGGTTATTATTATGGCGTCCAGGTCCACTATAGAGAGATCGATGTCCCTGAATATGTCTATAAACCCGTAGCCGGGGTCCACGGCTATCGCCTTGACCGCCCCCAAATGGTTCTTGAGCGTGAGAAGATAGCCTCCTCCCTGGCTGATACCGGTGGAAAAAAGCGGTGAGCTCGAGTTCCACTTGTGCAGGGTCTTAAGTATATCCGGACCGACCGCTTTGTCAACGAACCTTGGGATGTTCAGGTCGCCGCGCAGCTTTTCCTTGGTTTTTGAGACCTTTTCGATCATCGGAAATATCGTGTCCTCCATATAAGAGATCGCCCGTATGGTGCCGATATCCGTCTGCCTGTGGATGTGCCCCTGATGCCTCGAAAGCTTGAAATCCTCATATGCATCCCTGAACCTTCCCTGCAGGAATTTTGCTATCGCGCGACAATAAAGAAGCCTGTGAACTATGTTTTCCCTTCCGTGCGAGCGCCTGTGCATTTCGTCATAGATGTGTTCGGCCTCTTTATAGAGCCCTTCGTTCAGGCAGGTAAACCCTATCAGGTCCCAGGGAGCGTCTTTTTTATATTCTACGTTGGTATTGATATATCGGTCGAGGGTGCGCAAGATTATGGGAAGCTTTGCCTGTATCCAATATTTGCGGTCAGCCGGCACGAGACGGTTCAGGTTCTTCCATGTTTCGGGCCTTTCGGCATCTAGGTCCATCGATAGCATATTAGCACAAACAAATCCTAAATCCCAAACCCTAAATCCTAAACAAATCCAAAGTTCAAAGGCGCTTCGATCTTTATCTTGCGCCCTGTCACCGGATGCATAAACTCGATAGACTTTGCATGAAGCGGCATTCTCGAAAGAAATGTCTGTCTGTCCGCCGTATCCCCGGTGATATCCGAAACCGTAAGCGGTTCTTTTCTCCCGTAAAGCCGGTCGAACGCGAGCGGATGCCCTATCGCTTTAAGATGAAGCCTTATCTGATGGCGCTTGCCGGTCAAGGGGTTAACCTCAAGAAGAGTATGCTTTGCGTATATTTTGATCACCTTCACGCGGGTTATGGCTTCCAGCCCTTTTGAAGCCAGCGACGGCTTGCGTGAGCCCGATCTGCTCCTTGAAACCGGGATATTTATTTCTTTTTCGTTAAAATCGCACACCCCTTCGACAAGAGCAATGTAAGTTTTGCCAACCTCTTTCCTGTCGAACTGCATATTAAGTGCTTTGTGGGCTTCGGGGGTTTTTGCAAAAACCACAGCGCCGGATGTTTCGCGGTCAAGCCTGTGCACCACAAAAAGTTTATGCCCGCAAGTCTCTTCGACCATGCCGACCAGACTTTCCTTGCGCGGCATATTATTGCCCGGTATGGTTGTGACGCCCGCGGGCTTATTCACGGCGATGATCGAACTGTCTTCAAATAGGATCTCTGGTCTCAATGCTATAATTATTGCATGAAAACCGCCGGAAAAACCGTTTGGAAACCCGGGACCATGCTCTATCCCCTGCCGGCAGTACTTGTGACCTGCGGAGAATACAAAGAAGGCGCTGACACTTCTAAATGCAATATCCTTACGGTATCCTGGGCGGGCACCATATGTTCCCAGCCGCCGATGCTTTCGATCTCTGTCCGTCCTGAACGGCATTCGCATGCCATGATAAAAAAGTCAGGATATTTTGCCGTCAACCTGACCACTGAAAAACTTGCCTTTGCTACGGACTTTTGCGGTGTCAGATCAGGCAGAGACAGTGACAAATTCAAAAAAATGCACCTTACTCCAAAAAAAGCGCAGCATATCCCCTGCCCAATTATAGAAGAAAGTCCTGTGAACATTGAATGCGAGACCGTGGAAGTAAAAAAGCTTGGCAGCCACGATATGTTCATCGCAAAAGTGCTGTGCGTGCATGCCGACAAAGCACTGCTCAACAAGAAAGGCGTTCTGGACCTTGAAAAAGCCGGACTTATCGCCTACTCCCACGGAAAATATTATTCGCTGGGGAAATACCTGGGCCATTTCGGATATTCGGTCAGAAAAAAACGTTAAAGAGCTTTCCCCTTATCTCTTAATGGTGGATATTCCCAGGATTTTGTACAGGTGACAATACCCTACAAGCCCCGTGATCAAAGGGATAAGGCCTATCAGGCCCCACCAATTCCCTGTATTGAACCCCCATGCAACTATTGCAAGTCCGATGATCACTCTTATACAGCGGTCCAGGACCCCTTCGTTCCTTTTCATAATTCACACCTCCGTTAACCGGATATTATAGCAAAAAGCCCCATCAATTGACATATAAAACCGAGTAATATATCATAATTGAAACAAAATGCCCAAGATCTATTCCTTTCATATTCTTCTTATCCTGCTGTTATCAGTCGCATTATTACAGTTTAATATGGGCTGCGGGCTGACCGGCAGCTCGTCCACTCCGGTTCCCGGCGGAGACCCGTCCCTCAATTACACTGTATATCCTGATACTTCCGCTGCTCCGGTCCTGCGTTTTTACTGGGGAGCTGCCAAACAAACCGTCGCACCCTCAACTCTGTCATCTATCGGCAAATATGGCGAATGGGAAGGCAGCGGGGGGGCCAGCGTATTCAAACCGGGTTTTGAACCTGCCTCGGAAATAGAGATAAGGCTTACTTCGACAAGGGAACCTGTATACAGCTACTCGGCAGGCACGATAGTATATCTAAATACCGGGTCTCCAAATCTATACGGACAGAATGTCGGGACATTGTCGGTCAGATACGGAAAGCATTACATAATAAAATATCTGCATCTTACCGAGATACAGAGCGGGCTTGCATTGGGAGGGACAATAGAAAAAGGCACTCTGCTCGGGTACACGGAAAAGATGGGGGCATCCGATGGTTTTTGGGAGATTGAAATGGATGTCATAAAGGACTCCTCTCATTTGAGAGCTGTCCCGCCCGTGCCGTATTTCGACACGGATTCAAGGACTGTGTTCGACGAAATATTATCTACCATGGGCGAAACATCCTGGACGGTTCCAGTTTCGGCCCCGACTACCGAAGGCTGGGTATCTTATGTAGGCACTCACGAAACTTGGGCCGATCCGGCCAAATGCGGGGTAAAGAACACGTCTGCCTTTGAATCCCTGGAAACATTTCTGGACGCTTACGGACTGAGCTGGGTCCTAAACTGATCTGTATCTGGCACCTTGCCCCTCTTATTCCTTACTTCTTCTCCTTACTCCTTATGATTTTCGCTGCGCGAAAATCATTGGGCCCACTAGGATTCGAACCTAGAACCTGTCGGTTATGAGCCGATTGCTCCACCCTTGAGCTATGGGCCCCAGTATTTTTAGTATAACTTGATTTTGTACTCTGTTCAAGGACGGGCTCTAGGCAATCCGTGGCTATATTATCTTTTTCCCCACAGCTCTGTTCAGCCCCGCTTTTGCGATTTCGAGATCGTACCTGGCGTTCCAGAGGTCGGTCTCGGCGATCAGATGCGCCGTCTGGGTCTCGAGATATATCTGCCTGCTCGATATATTCGCGCCGTAGGAGACCTCCACGGACCTGAGGGCTTTTGAAGCCAGATCAGCGGCCACTTCAGCGGCATCCAGTTTCTCTCCGGCAGCGGACAGGGTAAGATAGGACGAGTTCACATCGAGAGATATGGCGTCCATGATCGACCGCTCCTGGGCCTTTGCGGCGTTGAGTGTGGCAAACGCTTCCCTGACCTTGTTCTCGGTATTGAGCCCGTCGAAGATCGTCCAGGACCCTACGAACATCGCGCGCCAGCTGTTAAGGTCGCTGTTCGCGGCCGTATTGGTATGGTACTCGTTCTTGGCTTTGCCGGTAGAATAAGAAAAAGCGATATTCGGCAGATATCCGCTGTAGGCAAGATTGACCGCGCTGCCGGCGACCTTTAAAGCCTGTTTAAAAGCAACGTAGTCGGGGCGGTTCTCCCACGCCAGCTCAAGCAGCGGCCCCGGCCCAGGCACCTCCGGCAGAAGAGCGGGCATAAGTTCTTCCTCAAACTCGGCTTTGGGATCGATCTTTGATCCCATCGCGGCCTCCAAGGCGAGAAAGGAAATGTCACGGGCGCTCCGCGCCTGGATTTGCATATATCTACGGTTGGCCACGGCGGTCCTTATCCTGAGCACATCCGACTGCGAAGCGATACCGGAATCAAAAAGCACCTGCGTGATCGCCAGGCTTCTTTCAAGATCTTTTATCGAAGATCCTATTATCTGCTCGTGTTTCCGGGCTTTCAGATGGTCGAAATAGGCCCTGGTCACAGAATACTCGACATCCTGGCGCGCTTTTTTGAGGTCCTGGTATGCCATATCATAGCCTCCGCGGGCTATGGCAAGCCCGGTCAGGATCTTTCCGCCGGTAAATATGGACTGCTGGACGTTAAGCGTATAGGACGTGTAATCGCTTGGCTCATCCGGCGCGGTGGAGATCGTCCCGCCACCCATTATCGGGGGCAGAGTGATCGTCATGGGCTGAGAATAATTCTTGCCTTTGGTCGCCGACAATCCTACAGACGGCAGCACCGCCGATCCCGCCTGCCCCATTCTGGAAGAAGCGGCGTTGAGGTTCTCTCTTGCGGCTGTGATCGAAGGGTTGTTCTCAAGTGCCAGGTCGATACATTCTTGGAGCGTCATTGCCGATGCAAAACCGCTAACAACGAAACAAACCGATAAAAATGCTAAAACAATGCGAATGATGGTTTCGTACGGGCCCTTCATACAACTTTTTTTCATACCGCTTCCTCCATAGGCAGGACAAACGCCTTTATGCCCTGCTCGGGATACTGTTTCTTTATCTTTGAGATATCGGCAAGCAGTTTTTTGCTTGTCATCTCGTCGGTCGCGATAAAAAGAGCGCTATTGCTTCCCGGCCATATGTTGGTGTCCAGATGGGGCTCGCTGGTGCCGCCCACACCATGCAGATAAGGCATCTTGGTGTATTTTTCCTGTCCCGAAGACTTAAGCGCTCCCATCACATAACATTCAAGGGCCGGTGCATATATTACTATTACAGCTTTCATCTCATTTCCTCCCCGCAGAAACGCCTTTTTGAGATCCGGTTCTCTATTATGTAATAGAGGGTCGGCACGAAGACCAGGCTGATCGTGGCAGAGACGATCAATCCTCCGAGGACCGATACGGACATGTTCTTCCAGAAACCGGAACCTTCTCCCCTCCCGAATATTATCGGAACAAGCGCAAGTCCGGTCGTAAAGCTGGTCATAAGGATTGGCCTGAGACGGGTGCGCCCGGATTCCATTATGGCTTCTCTCAGCTCATACCCTCTCGCCCTCAGGATATTTATGAAGTCTATAAGTACTATGGAATTCTTAACGGCTATCGCAGTCACAAGAATAAGCCCCACAAAGGACATCACGCCGAATGGATATCCCGTTATTATCAGAGACCAGACCACTCCTACCACCGCGAACGGGATCGCGAACATCACGATAAATGGCTCAAGCAGCGACTCGAATTGGGCGACCATTACCAGATATATCAGCGCTATGCCCAGCAGTAGCGCGATAAAAAGCGACTTAAAGCTCTCCGCCATCTGTTCGGTATTTCCGGCTATCTTCACCGACACCCCTTCCGGGGCGGGGTTCTTTGAGATTATCTTTCTTATATCCCCTGTGATCTCGCCCAGGGACCGCCCGAAATAATCGGCATCAACCACGACCAACCTTTGCTGGTTCTTTCTCTGAATGATCTGCGGAGCATTGCTCAGGGAGACGGAAGCGATGTTGCCCAAAGCGACATTGGCCCCGGTACGGCTCGTCACAAAGACACTGTTGATATCGCTTAAACTGCTGCGGTCCTTTTCATCCAGCCTAACAAAGATGTCGTATTCTTCGCCGGCTTCCCTGTACTTGGTGACCGTGGTCCCGTAAAGATAGCTGCGGGCCGCAAGCGCCACATCGTACATCGATAGCCCCAATGCCGAAGCTTTGTCCCGGTCCACTTGAAGCGAATACTCGGGGTTGGATTTTTCCCTGGATATGAGAGGGCCCACAACTCCGGGCACCCTTTCCACCCTGCTTTTTAACATCAGCGCGTATTCGTCCATCTTTACAAAATCCGATCCGTATATCTCCAGCGTTATCGGCCTGCCGGCGCCGGCCATCTGGTTTGCCCCGGTCGCCCCAAAATCTATGGACTTTAGTCCCGGGATGGAAAACGCTATGTCAGATATCTGTTTCTGTATCTCTTTCATCTCCCTTTTTCTCCGGTCAAGAGGGATAAGTTTTATGTAAACCCTTCCGTAATTCGGGCCGCTTTTTGTGGACATGGACATTCTTGCCGAGGATCCCGCGGTAACAAGGATGAACTCCAGCTCAGGGACCTCCTGCTTCACCCTCGCCTGAAGCTGTTCCATTATCTTGCTGGTCTCCTCCAGCCTGGCCCCCGCCGGGAGAGAAACATTGGCGCTTATCAGGCCTGTATCCATATCAGGGAAAAATTCCGTGCCCGTAAATAAGAACAGCGGCATGCTCAAGAAAAAGGCCGCAAGACCGGATATGATCACCTTTTTCCTGTTATCGATCGCCCAGCCGAGAAGGTCCTTATAGGAATCTTCCATCTTAAGGAACCATGTTTCGCTGATGTCATATATTCTCTTGAGTACGGGATGTTCCTTTTTCTTTTCCCGTCCGGTGTCCAGCATCACCGAAGAAAGCATCGGCGTGAGCAGCATGGCGGTCACAAAAGAGAAGCCGATTATGACTATGGTGACCACCGAAAGCTGGTTAAAGAACACCCCTATGAACCCCTGCACAAGGAGCAATGGGATGAATATCACCATGTTGGTCGTGGTGGTCGCCAGCACTGCACCGAACACCTCTCCGGCGCCGTATATCGCGGCTTCCCTCGGAGGTTCTTTTTTGGCATCCCTGTGGCGATAGATATTTTCAAGCAGAACTATGGCATCGTCGACTATAACCCCCACGGCTATTATTATAGAGGCAAGAGAAATTATGTTTATGGTTATTCCGGTGAAGAACATGTAGAGAAATACGCCTATTATCGGGAACGGTATGGTCAAGCCTATGATCACCGAGCTCCGTATGTTGCGCAGGAAGAGCAGCACGCACAGAAATATAAAAAGCACAGCCCAATACAGCGTTCCGGCCAGGTCGTCTATTGACCTGGATATGGTCTCCGATATGTCCTGGACGTATGTGATCTTGAAATCCTGGGGCAGTTCGGGCATGAGCCTGGCAAGTTCCTTGCGCACCGCCGAAGCGACCTGGACGGTATTGGCTTCCGACTGCTTCTGGATCATTACCACGACCCCGGATCTTCCGTCAACTTCGGTAATGCTCTCCGGCTCCTTGAAGGAGTCGGTAACCGTGCCTATATCGCCCAGGTACACGGCAGCGCCGTTGTAGAAACCGACTATCACTTTGGATATTTCGTCAACGGAGGCGAATTCTCCCGGCACACGGATACCGTATTCAAGCTCTCCGGACTTGAGCGAGCCGGCAGGTAGCGAAAGATTGGACGACTGAATGGCGGCATTGACCTGGTTTATGGAAAGGCCGTACGCCTCGATCCGGTATCTGTCTATGTCCACGTTTATCTGGCGCTCAAGACCTCCGGATATTATAACGGTGCCGACGCCCTGTATCCTTTTGAGCGCCGTTGATATTTTTTTGTCCGTTATCTGATAGAGGTCTCGGTAAGACTGATCGGCCGATATGCCCAATACCAGGACCGGTATCTGGGAGGTATCGAATTTGTAAATGACGGGCGCCTGCGCGTCCCTTGGAAGTTTTGCCCTGACCAGGTCCAGCTTGTCCCTGACATCAGCGGAAGCCGCGTCTATGTCCGTGCCCCACTTAAAAGTGATCGTAACGGTAGAAAGATTTTCTATGCTGTCCGAGGATATCTTGTCGATATTGGGCGCTGTGGCCACAGAGTCCTCTATTACCTTAGATACGGTAGTTTCTATATCGTCCGGGCTGGCTCCCGGATATGAAGTGATGATGGTCAGCGTGGGAAGGGATATGTTCGGAAGAAAATCCAGCGGCAAACGGAAAAGCCCGTATATACCGAGTATGGCAAGCACTATGAATATGGACAGGGTAAAAAGGGGCTTTGTTACGAAATGCTTTATCACCTGGACTGCTCCTCCACTTTTACGCCGTCACTGACCACTCTCTGGCCGGAAACTATCACCTTGTCGGATGGGGACAGCCCTTTTACGACCTGGACAAGGTTGCCCTGCTGCAATCCCAGGGTCACGTCCTTTTTCACGGCCGCGCCTCCCGAAGATACATAGACATATTTTTCCCCATCACCGACAACCGCGTCAAAGGGTATTATCAGCGCGGAATCCGCCTTTTTGAGGGGCAGTTCAAGCTTGGCGAACATGCCCGGCTTGATCCTGTTTGAAGCATTAGGAAGCGCTATCTCTATCTGCGTGGTCCTGCTCAGGGGGTCCACAACGGGCCTGATATTGCTTATCGTTCCGTTAAAGGTCTGGCCTGGAAAAGCGTCCAGGACTATTCTGGCTGGCATCCCTTTCCTGAGGTAAGAATAATACTTCTCTGGGACATTGGCATAAGCCTTGACCCATTCTATGTCATAGACGACGAAAACCGGGTTCACCAAGCCTCCAACCTGTGTTGCCACATGCTCCCCGAGCTTTATGAGCTTGAGGCCGACCACACCGGAAATGGGCGAAGAAACCGTCATATCACTATAGAGGTCGTCATCAGGCGTTATCCCTTCTATATAGGAAAGGAGCGGCGTCCCTTTTTCAACGAACTCGCCCTCTTCAACATATATCTCCTGTACCCTTCCGGCCATCCTGGGTCTCACCGTTACTTCGGTCCGGGCTTTTATATCCGCGGTCAGCACCACGCTCTCCTCTATCGGCCCCACCGAAGGCGTCTGTACCGCCACCGGCACAGACCTTTCCGTATCGGTCCGCGCGGACAAAAACACCCTTGAGACTACCCTGTAAGAGATCAGAATAAGCAAAACAGCCACCACCGCCCAAAATATCTTCCTGCCGTTCATCCCTTTATTCTCCTTCTTTTTTTATCTCTTCGACAAGTCTTTCCATCGTCCTTATTATATCCGCTCTGTCCGAAAGCTGGACTTTTTTGAACAGCCGCTCCAGGCATTTCTTTTTATGAGCAGCCACCTTGGCTGCCACGCTTTTGCCCCTCAAAGTAAGCTCTACCCTGACCACCCTCCTGTCGGAAGGGTCTTCATATCTTTTGACATAACCGGAAAGCACCAATCGGTCTATTATGCCGGTGATATTGCTCAGTGTGACCCCAAGCTCGCAGGCAAGGTCCTTCATTTTGGGCGCTTTCTTCTGACTGACCAGGCCCAGCATCATGACCTGGACAAAGGTCAGATCTAAACCGGCAAAATCGCCCCTGTCCGCCTTGTGGACATACCTGGATATCACCGGCAAAAGCTCTTCAAAGCGCCGGATAAAGCGACCCAGAGTTACTTCATTACCTGAATATTTCATCGGGTTAACATTGTACACCCCGCAGGCCAAAAAAGTCAATAGTTGTTTACTTTTTCCCGAAGCCAATATATAATGCTTGATAAAATGACGGACTTGTATGCAATCAGAAAGGACCTGCGATGAAAGAGCAAAAATCCCTGGGAGAGATACTGGTCGAAAAAGGGGTCCTCACCAAGGCCCAGCTTGCCCAGGCCGAGAGCGAGGCCAAAAAACTTAAACTCCCGTTGAGAAAAGCGCTGTTCTCTCTGGGAATGATAAAAGAGTCCGACATGATCGCCTTCTTTGAACAGCAGATGAAGATCCCCTATGTCAATCTCAACAGTTATATTGTAGACGCAAAAGTACTGTCGCTCATCCCCGAGGCATTCGCGAAGACGCACCATATAATCCCCCTGTTCAAAGCCGGCGACATAATCACGGTAGCCATGACCGACCCGCTTGACGTGGTCGTTCTGGACGAACTGCGGGCCATGACAAAATGCATAATTGAGCCGGTATTAACGACCGAAACTGACCTAAAAAAGGCTTTTAGCCAGTATTACGCGGCCGGAGCGTCCATTGATGAGGTGATAAAAAAGATAGACAGCGACGAGGAAAAGGTCGAAGAACAAAAGATCGGCGACGAGGACGAACTGTCGCCCGAAAAAATGAGGCAGGCGGCCGAACAGGCCCCCGTGATAAAGCTGGTCAACCTTATAATAACCGAAGCGGTAAAGGAAGGGGCTTCCGATATTCATATCAATCCCGAAGACAAGATGGTCCGGGTCAGATACCGCCAGGACGGCATATTGAGAGAGGCATCATGCCTTCCCAAAAACCTCCAGGCAGCCGTCCTTTCCAGAATAAAGATAATGTCCGACATGAACATAGCCGTCAAAAGAAGCCCTCAGGACGGCCGGTTCAGGCTAAAAATAGACAGCAACCAGATAGACATGAGGGTCTCCTCCTTCCCTTCAATACACGGGGAAAATATCGTGATGAGGATACTCGATCCCGGCAGCATAATGATAGGACTTGAGGACATAGGCTTTTATCCCGAGAACCTGGAACAGATAAAATCCCTGATCGAAAAACCCCACGGTATAATACTTGTCACAGGGCCTACCGGATCAGGAAAAACGACGACCCTGTATTCGGCACTCAGGTCCATCAACTCCGTCGACAAGAACATAATCACGCTCGAAGATCCCGTAGAATACCAGCTTGATATCATCCGCCAGGCGCAGATAAATCCCAAAGCAGGACTGACCTTTGCCAGCGGGCTTCGGTCCATACTGAGACAGGACCCGGATGTGGTGCTGGTCGGAGAGATCAGGGACAAAGAAACGGCCGAGATCGCGATCCAGGCCGCTATGACGGGCCATCTGGTTTTTTCCACTCTGCATACGAACGACGCGCCGGGAGCTCTCACAAGGCTGGTCGACATGGGGATCGAACCCTTTCTTATCTCATCCTCCGTCATAGGGATACTTGCGCAGAGGCTCGTAAGAAAAATATGCCCCTCCTGCAAAGAATCTTACAAGCCCGCCGAGAAAATGCTGAGAGAGCTGGGGATCCAGGACCTTTCGGGAAAGACCGTCTTTTACAGAGGTAAAGGCTGCAAGAACTGCAAGAACCGCGGATATAAAGGCAGGCTCGGGATCTTTGAAATGCTCATAACAAACGAAAAAATAAGGGAAATGGTACTTGAAAAAGCCTCGGCCGATGTCATAAGAAAAGCGGCACAGGAAGCGGGAATGAAGACCCTGCGACAGGACGGAATGCTCAAGGTCCTGGACGGCACCACATCCATTGAAGAGGTCATGCGGGTCACGATGGAATAATAATGCCCATATTCATCTACAAAGGTTTTGACAGGTCCGGAAAATCCCTTTCCGGCACTCTTGAATCGGCTGGCAAGGAAGCTGCCGGAGACCTATTGCGCAAAAGCGGCCTCACTATCACCTATCTGGATGAAAAAAAGGGGGATATAGAGCTCAAGTTCATAGACGATTACCTGAAAAAACTCTCCAAGGTCAAGACGAACGACCTTGTGATGATAACGATCCAGCTTGCCAACATGCTCGATGCCGGGATCCCGCTCCCGACGGCCCTGAGCACCCTGGTCGAACAAACTGAGAACAAAAAGCTTAAAGAAGCGGTAGCGGACATATATTCGAACATAAAAGAAGGAAAATCCTTTTCAGAATCCCTCGCTAAACACAACAACATATTTTCCAACCTCTTCATAAACATGGTCGCGGCCGGAGAAATGTCCGGCAACCTGGACGAAGTCCTGAAAAGACTGGCCTCGTTCACCGAACATGAGGCGGAACTTAAGCAGAAGATCTCCGCGGCAATGACATACCCGGTCATCCTGATAGTGGCGGGCGTCGGAGTGGTCTCGTTCGTCGTGACCTCGGTAGTCCCTCCGTTCGTCAAGATCTTCATGGACGGGGGCATCCCTCTTCCGCTGCCAACGCTCATACTCTATCAGCTGAACAACATAATAAGGGCGGCATGGCTGTACATAACAGCGGGAGGAATAGCCGGGGTTATAGCGTTAAAAAGATGGTCAAAAACACCTCAGGGCAAGCTGGCCCTGGATGAAATGAAGATCAAGGTCCCTGTGTGGGGTGATCTCTCAAAAAAGGTCGAGATCGCGCGGCTGACGCGCACCCTGGCGGCGCTGCTTTCAAGCGGCGTTCCGATGCTGCAGGCGCTGCAGGTCACCGAAAAAACTATCGATCTCGCTCCTATGGCAAAAGTGATAAATAACGTCGGCACGGCCGTGAGCAAAGGCAAAAGCATCAGCGAAGCACTCAAAGAAAGCAAGATGTTCCCTGCCATGCCTGTGCACATGATAGCCGTCGGCGAGGACACGGGGACCCTTGAGGCCATGCTCAATAAAATAGCCGACTTTTACGATCTTGCCACCGACTACGCCATAAAAAAGCTGACCGCATTGCTTGAACCGCTTTTCCTTGTTATCATAGGCGGGTTGGTGGGTTTTATATTCGCTTCGATACTATTGCCTATCTTCTCGATGGTAAAAACCCTGGGAAGATAAAAAGAAAGGAAAACGGGGCCTAATGGACATAATCGAACTGCTCGGCCAAGTACTGGAAAAAGGGGGGTCTGACCTGCTTCTGGCTGCCGATAACACCCCGATAATAAGGATCACCGGCAGACTTACGGCGTTCGGACAGCATGCCCTCACCGCCGAAGAAGTAAAAACAATGATATATTCCCTGCTTACAAAGGAACAGCAGGAGCGTTTTGAGAGGGAAAAAGAGCTGGATTGTTCGTACAACATGTCCGGGCTTGCCAGGTTCCGCGTTAATGTGCACTACCAGAGAGGGACCGTCGCCGCGTCGCTCAGGACCATTCCGACGGAGGTCCCGACAGTAGAATCTCTCCATCTGCCGCAGACCGTAAGGGATTTTGCTAAGGAACCCCGGGGGTTGATACTTGTAACCGGCCCTACAGGGGCGGGCAAAAGCACGACACAGGCGGCGATGATAGACATGATAAACTCCACCCGGAGCGTCCACATCATCACCGTGGAAGACCCGATCGAGTTCATACACAGGAACAAAAAATCCGTCATAGAACAGAGGGAAGTTGGCATCGACACAAACTCTTTTCCCAACGCCCTGCACCGCGTGCTCAGGCAGGACCCCGATGTGATACTCATAGGAGAAATGAGGGAACTGGAAACTATCTCGACCGCCATAACAGCGGCGGAGACGGGTCATCTGGTCATATCCACGCTCCACACCAATGATGCAGTTCAGACAATAGACAGAATCATCGATGTATTCCCTCCGCACCAGCAGAACCAGGTCAGAATGCAGCTGTCGCTGTCGCTGCAGGGAGTGATATCCCAGCAGCTACTGCCGAGGGCCGACGGAATGGGGCAGATACTGGCCACCGAAGTGCTGAGGATGAATTCCGCGGTGAGGAACATTATCAGAAAAGGCTCCACGCAGGACATCTATTCGATAATGGAGATCGGCGCGAAATACGGCATGCAGACCATGGACAATGCGTTAAGGGACCTGGTGAAAGAAGGGCTGGTTTCAAAAGAAGCGGCCCTTGAAAGAGCTGTGAACCAGGAGAACCTGGAAAAGATGCTGGCGAAGTAAGGGGACGGATGACGGATAAAGGATGAAGCAAGAACGCCATAATTTACCATCCCTCGTCATCCGTCATGCGTCATTCTTCATCCGAAATGCAAATGTCTCTTGCAAAAGATTCTTTCGTGTTATATACTGCGAAGTTAGTTAGTTCATACCAAATCGGAAAGGTGGTGAAATAAACAATGATAAGGAAAGGTTTTACATTGATCGAGCTTTTGATCGTGATGGCCGTTATAGCAGTGCTTATCGGTATCGCGATCCCGAGCTTCAGGGGCATGCAGGAAGAAGCCAAAAAGGCAAAAGCAGGCGGCGACCTCAGAGTGTTAAAGCTCGCGGTTGAAGCGTACAATGCCAAGAACAGCTTCTACCCTACTGCTTTGGCATCTGTTGAAGGCGACTCAGTCGTGCAAACACTCCCGACGGATCCTTTCTCGACTACCGGCGGAGCGTATAACTACGCACTTAGCTCAAACAGCACGTATTATATAATCTGGTCGGTCGGAAAGAACAATACCGCAACAGCGTCAGTCTCTGACGGAGGCGTGGTAACCGTAGGAGATGCCGATCAGATCGGGACGACCAACGGGACTGCTCCGAACGCGAACTGGAAGTAGCCCGCGATCTTTTAGATGATCTAAAAAGGGGGCCTCGCATTTCTTAAGAGTGCGGGGCCT
>CAZRTO010000033.1:0-15625 GCA_964603025.1 uncultured bacterium
TCGCCCCCTACGTATTACCGCGGCTGCTGGCACGTAGTTAGCCGGGGCTTCCTCTGCAGGTACCGTCAATATCGTCCCTGCTGACAGGGCTTTAAGACCCGAAAGCCTTCATCACCCACACGGCGTCGCTCCGTCAGGCTTTCGCCCATTGCGGAAAATTCCTCACTGCTGCCTCCCGTAGGAGTCTGGACCGTATCTCAGTTCCAGTGTGGCTGATCGTCCTCTAAGACCAGCTACCCGTCATAGCCTTGGTGGGCCGTTACCCCGCCAACAAGCTGATAGGACGCAGGCTCATCTATCAGCGAAAAAACTTTCTTTGCGATCTCATGCGAGACCGCAAAAGTATCCGGTATTAGCCCACCTTTCGGCAGGTTATCCCGGTCTGATAGGTAGATTGCCCACGTGTTACTCACCCGTCCGCCGCTTTCATGCGACTGTATTGCTACAGCCGCAATCACGCTCGACTTGCATGTGTTAGGCGCGCCGCCAACGTTCGTCCTGAGCCAAGATCAAACTCTCAGTAAAAAATTGCTTTTAAACTAAGTTTGAAAAGCTCTTTGTTGAAAAAATAAAAAATTGAAAAAGAGTCCACATCACGCCGAAGTACTTTAAAAAGACACGAATGCCTTCAAAAGACTTCTCTATCCTGTTTAGTTTTCAAGGAACCGTTTCGTTTTCCGACCTTTTAGCGTCTTGCCTACAGACCGGTAGAAATCATTACGTGGAAGGATCACAGTGGAGAGAATGAACTCTGCTTCGTGCCTCCTTTCCTCACACGTAATTCTATTTTACACGCCGGCTGCCGGCGTGTCAAGTGTGTTTTTGGCGCTCTCCAAATGATATACTTTTTGCATGATATCCGGTTTTTTCAGACTTCTGTGCTTGATCTCGGCACTGCTTACCGTGTCCCCGGCGGCAATTGCCGGCACTAACATATATATATCCCCCGAAGGCGTCTACCAGGGCCGGACCTTTAGCGTCACCCTGCGCGGAGAAGGCATCATCTCGGCCAAAACCTCTTTTCTAGGCAGGGAGATCCCCCTCTACTTGAGCGGAGAACAACTGTCCGCGATGATCGGCGTGCCTGCCGGGGCACCTGAAGGCAATTATCAGCTGACAGTAACATCAGAGACCTGCGGCGGTGAAAAAATAGAGCATACTGCTCAGCTGGAAATATGGCCGTACAGCTTTCTTGAGGAGAAGCTTCTTTTTCCTCCGCAAAAATCGGCAAAACTCACAAGCGAGAAGATCGCCGCCGACCAACAAGAGCTGGCCCGGGTCTTTAACATATGGACGCCTGACAGGCTGTGGGAAGGAATGTTCATTATCCCGGTAAAAGGCAGGATAACATCCCCGTTCGGCGCATACCGGTTGTATAACGGCAAACGGCTCGGGGACCACAGGGGTGTAGATATCGGCAGCAATCCCGCAGGAACACCGATCAAAGCTTCCAACAACGGAATAGTCGCTTTTGCCAAACCGCTGCCGGCTTACGGATCAACTGTCGTGATAGACCACGGCCAAGGCATTCATTCGGTATATATGCACCTGAGTAAAACGCTGGTAACCGCGGGACAATACCTGAAAAAAGGCGATGTCATCGGACGCGTTGGTTCAACAGGGATATCGACCGGTCCTCACCTTCACTGGGGGATCAGTGTACACGATACAAGAGTGGACCCGCTCGCCTGGAGCGACAGAACAGCGGCTGACTAATTCCCGCCGACGGCTTCCTTCAATAACGCGGCAAGTTGGGGGTTGATGTCGGACATCTGGCGCAGTATCTCGTTCCTGGTCCAGGTCTCTCCCGGCTCAAACTCTGAACGGGCTCTTAAAAGCATCTCTGCCGCGCGGTCAACATCTTTCTTCACATAAAATACCTGTTCGTTCCAGTGAGAGCTCTTAAATACCGGAAGCACTTCTTGGAGAGTCCTTTTGGGCGTGAAGATCGCCAGATACCTGGCGAACGAGGTCTGCAGTATCTCATCAGTGAAAGGAGTCGCGGTCTCCTGAACGGCTGAGAACACCATTTGATTCCCGCTGGAAGACAGCCTTCCAAGTTCTTCTATGGAACAGCCGGATATTACATCCCTGACCGCGGACGCAAAGCTATCCCTGCGGGAATTTTTCAGCCCCTCTCCTATCACCGAAGCTTGTGAAATGGCGCCGACCAGAACATCCCTGCCTATAGCCGGCAATACTTTGCCGTCAAAACCATGTTCTATCTTTATGCGCAGGGTCTCTTGGGCGGCGGCCTTGAGAGCTGTATCCGTAGAATTTGAAGATGACACCACTCTCTTCATATTTATGAAAGGGTCTCTTGTCTTGCCGAGAGCGCTGTCAAGCGGATTGTGCACGGCAAATATCCTGCCGTGTCCGAAAACACTCCCGCAGCCTATTCCCGATATGATCTGTCCAACGGCCAACTGGCACCCTCCTTATGAGAAAAGACAAGAAAACCTTCTGTTTATATATCGTCTGATCAGGACGGATATTTCATCTTGGATAGTATTCCGTAGAATTTTGAGAGTATGAATTTTAGCCGGGGTTCCGTCACGCAGAGAGGAAGGCACAGGTATACGACTCCGCCCATAGGCCTGAGGATGAGATTGTTCTTCAAGCCTTCCTTATATACCGAATACCCCACTCTGTCATCAAAAGAAAAAGGCTCTTTTGTCTTTTTGTCTTTTACCAGCTCGATGGCTCCGACAGTCCCGATGCATCTGACATCCCCCGCATGCGGCAGCATCCTGAACTTTTGAAGCCCCTTCTTAAGCAAGGACGAGATCACGGCGGCATTCTTCAGTGTTTTTTCTTTCTCAAATATTTCCAAGCTTGCCAGGGCGACCGAACAGGCGACAGGGTTTGCGGTGAAAGTATGGCCGTGGTAAAAGGTCTTTCTTTTTCCGTAGGGAGCGTAAAAAGCCCTGAAAACTTTTTCGGTGGTCAAAGTGGCGGCAAAAGCCATTGCCCCGTTGGTCAGGGCCTTTGAAAGGCACAAAAAATCCGGAGATACGCCGGCATGCTCGCAGGCGAACATCCTGCCCGTCCTGCCGAAGCCCGTTGCGACTTCGTCCGCTATAAGATGCACGTTGTGTTCTTTGCACAGAACCGCCGCTTTTTTCAAATATTCCTTTGGATAAATGATCATGCCGGCCGCACCCATTAGGACCGGCTCAATGACTAAAGCGCAGATCTTCTTTGAGTTTTTCCTTAAGAGCGCTTGAAGCGGCTTGATGCATTCTATCGAACAGCTCTTTCTTTCCCTTCCCATCGGGCAGCGGTAACAATACGGAGTCGGGACCTTATACGCCTTAAAGAACAGCGGAGCAAAGACCTTATTGAAAAGGTCCACGCCGCCGAGGCTCATTGTGCCCGCGGTATCGCCGTGATAGCCCATGTCCAGGGAAACGAACCTGTTCTTGTTCTTGTATCCGCTGTTGGCCCAGTACTGGACCGACATCTTCATCGCTGTCTCGACCGCTGTGGAACCGTTGTCGGAATAAAAGACCCTGGACAATCCCTTGGGCGCGATGGAAACAAGCTTCTCGGAAAGCCTTACCGCCGGCTCATGCGTAAAACCGGCGAACATGACATGGTCGATCTTTTTTACCTGCTCTCTTATCGCCTTAACGATATGAGGATGCCCGTGTCCGTGGATATTGCACCACCAGCTTGAGATCGTGTCATAATACCAGTTCCCCGCGTCGCCGAACAGCTTAATTCCATGTGCTTTTTTGATGACCACAGGCGGGAGCGCTTCATGGTCCTTCATCTGTGTATAGGGATGCCAGTTGTAGCGCAGGTCTTTTTTGAGTATATCGTCCATATCTAGAGATGATTTTATCATGTAAAAACCGTTTACTTTACCGGAACGTAACTATATAATGATATTATGATAGCTTTTTTCCTGGACGGGTTCAGGAACACCAACCGCAACATGGGCTTTGTGCTGCTGCTGTTTTTGATAGACACGGCGCTGATAGCGCTGACCGGCCTGCTGTCGCTTGAATGGGTGGCCAGCAACATAGGCGCCAGGATAATAGTGCTCCACTACAATATATTCAGGGCCATCAGCGCTTCCCCGGAAATAATAAAACTGGCGGCAGAGATACTGATAATCTCGGGCTCCATAGCCGCCGCCGACCAATCGCTCAGGTCCGGCAGGATGAAAAAAGGCACGTTCATAAGACAGGGACTGCGCCGGTACTTCAGGATATTGTCCGTCACTCTTATATGGCTGCTCGCTGCCGTAGTGCCGGCATTCGGAGCGATACTGCTCTATGCGGTCCGCTTCTCCGGGTCCCTCTCCCCTTTATCCGCCGTGCTCATGGCATCGACAGTGGGTTTTCTGCTGGCAATGTCAGTAATGTTCTTCTTTACGCCCTTCATTGCGGTGCTTGAGGACGGGAATGCCCTGAATGCGGTAAGGACCGGATTTGTCACCGCAAAAGCCCACTTCCGCAGGATACTGGCCTTTATAGGCATATACCTCCTGATAACTCTAGGCCTTTACCTGTCGGCCGCGCTCATCATCGGCGCTTATGTCGGGGCGGTCGAGCTCGTCACCGGTTCTTCAAAGCTGGGCCTGCTCTCAAAGTTCTCCATAGAAGCCGTCTTCAGCTTTGCCGCTAGATACGTATATATATCCGGAGTGTTCGCCACGATACTTTTTTACCGCAGCGTCAGGGGGGACGATGAAAAAAAAGTATGACATAGGCGTGATAGGCTCCGGGCCCGGAGGCATGTCCGCCGCCCTAAAAGCCGCTTCACTGGGCAAAAAAGTGGCGGTGATCGAACAGGGCGAGCTTGGCGGCGTCTGCCTGAACACAGGCTGCATCCCGACAAAGACCGTTATAGCCAGTGTTTCAATGTTCAAAAAGATATCAAAAGCCGGCGACCTCGGGATAAGGACGGAAGCCTCAAAAATAGACTGGCGCAGCGTCCTTGAACGCAAAAGAAGGGTCGTGGAAAAGCTCAGAAAAGGCGTGGAGCTTTCCTTTAAAAAAGCCGGCATCGATGTTATAAAAGCCCGGGCGGAGATCTTAGGGCCCGGAGCGATAAAGGCCGGCAGTGATGAGATCCTCTGCCGGGACATGATAATAGCGACCGGTTCGGAAAAACACGTCCCCGAATCATTCTCCGGCGCGATGACCAGCGACGAAGCCCTTGAGCTGGAAAACCCGCCCTCATCCATGGCGGTCGTCGGCGGCGGCGCCGTCGGCATAGAGTTCGCCTCCATATTCTCGGCTCTGGGCACAACGGTGACCATATACGAAATGCTGCCGTCCATACTGCCGGGAGCCGACAGTGACATCTCCGCGGAAGCGGCAAGAGGGCTTGAAAGGTCGGGAATAAAGGTGCTGGCCGGAGCTCCCGCGGACCCAGAAAAAATTGACGCCGCGACCGTTCTTGTCACCGGCAGAAAATTCACTAAGACCAGCGTAGGCCCTGACATGAGGACCTCACAAAAAGGAATATACGCCGTAGGGGATATCACGGGAATGGCCAATTACGCTCATACGGCTACCATGCAGGGCATCATAGCCGCGGAGAATATCTGCGGCAAGAACAGCCTGATGGACTACTCCGCGGTACCGTTCTGTGTTTTTTCAGATCCGGAGATCGCCGGGGTCGGGATCACGCAGCAGCAGGCGGCCGAAAAGAACATCGACACGGTGATATCCAAATTCCCGTTCGCGGCGCTCGGAAGGAGCGCCTGTGAAGGCGATATACGGGGCTTTGTCAAACTGATAGCCGAAAAGAATACCGGAACGATCATCGGATGCCATATAATAGGCCGTAACGCGGGCGAACTGATACAGGAAGCCGTGATAGCGGTGAGGAACAAAATGACCGTCTCCGACCTGGCCGGCATGATCCACGCGCACCCTACCCTGCCGGAAGCCCTGTGGGAAGCGGCCCGGTCCATATAAGGAGGGACCCGAAATGTTCGGAAAAAAAAGACTGAATGTGGCTTTTGTGGGAAACTATCTTCCCAGGATATGCGGTATAGCCACGTTCACGACCGATATATGCGGAGCGGTCTCCAGGAACCTTTCGCACAGCTCCAGCGTGTTCGCGATAGCGGTGAACGACAACAATAAGACCTATGAGTACCCAAAAACGGTAATAGGCACTATCGACCAGGAAACCCAGAAGGACTACATAAACGCGGCGAACATCATAAATACCAGCGATGCCGAGGTTGTATGCCTTCAGCACGAATACGGCATATACGGAGGCTGGGACGGGGCGTACATCATGTCGCTCTTGTCAAGACTGAACATCCCTCTGGTGACCACCCTGCACACGGTGCTGATGTCGCCTTCGCCTAACCAGAAAAAAATAATGACCGAGATCATCTCCAGGTCGGAAAAGACCATCGTTATGAGCGAAAAAGCCTGTGAACTGTTGCACGACATTTACGGTATCCCCGACGAAAAGATCGGGCTGATACTTCACGGAACGCCGGATTTTCCTTCCATAGACTCCTCCCACTTCAAAAAAAGGTTCAAAATGGAAGGCAGGAAGATGATCCTCACCTTCGGGCTTTTGTCCCCCAACAAGGGCATAGAGACCGTCCTGAGCGCGCTGCCCGAGGTCGTCGAGCGGTTCCCCGACATCACCTATGTGGTGCTGGGCAAAACACACCCCAACATCCTCAGGGAGCACGGCGAAAGGTACAGGATGTCGCTGATGAAGCTTGTCGAAAAGCTCGGGCTCAAATCCAACGTGATCTTTGACAACAGGTTCGTTTCCATAGAAGAGCTGAAGGCCTGGCTCTCCGCGTCGGACATATACGTCACTCCTTACATGAACAAAGCTCAGATAGTCAGCGGCACCCTTTCGTACGCGGCCAGCGCCGGCAATGCCATTATCTCCACGCCCTACTGGCACGCCAGGGAAATGCTCGGCGACGGAACGGGGGCGCTGTTCGATTTTAATGATCACAGGTCGCTGGCAAAGATACTGATAGAGCTGCTGTCTGACGAAAAACGCCTCAAGGAAATGCAGAAAAAGGCGTTCAAGTTCGGCAAGCAAACTACCTGGAAAAAGATCTCGCGCAAATATATAGATGTCCTTTCTTCCGCGGCACAGAAGAAACCCCGCGAAAAGCTCGCTTACGCCAGGTCCTCGGCGGTGCTCCGCCTGCCCGAATTCGACCTGACGCACATCAAAAGGCTGACCGACGACACGGGGATAATCCAGCACGCCAAATATATAGTCCCTGACCGCAGCACGGGATACTGCCTGGACGATAACTCAAGGGCCCTGATGATGTCGGCCTGGGCTTTCTCTCTCTTAAAGAACGAGGACGCGAAAAAACTTCTCTCCGTTTACTGCAGCTTCATGAACTTCATGCAAAAAGAGGACGGCAGGTTCAGGAACTTTTTGGACTATAGACGCAATCACCTGGACCACGAAGGGTCCGATGACTCCAGCGGAAGGACCATATGGGCGTGCGGATACATCATATGGAAAGCCCCCAACGAATCCTACCGGTCAATGGCCAGCGAATGCTTCAGAAAAACGTTCGGCAACATTCCGCGACTTAATCTCCGCGGGAAAGCGTTCGCGATACTGGGCCTGTGCTCCTATCTGCGCGCTTACCAGAACGACGAGAGATCGTTCATATTGCTCAAGGAATGCGCGGGACACCTTCTGGAAGCTTATACGCGGCAGAGAGAGGACAACTGGCACTGGTTCGAGGATATTTTGTGCTATGACAACGCCGTGATGCCCATGGCGCTCTTTAACGCATACCAGCATCTCAAGGATGAGAATGTGCTAAAGACTGCCGTGGAATCCCTGGCCTTCCTGGAAAAACTCACTTTCAGGAACGGCAAGATGTCGGTCATAGGCAACGACGGCTGGTTCAGGAAGGGAAAAGAAAAGGCCCAGTTCGACCAGCAGCCCATAGACGCCGCAGCCATGGTCATGGCCCTTCAGTCCGCGTACAGGGCGACCCACGACAAGAACTATCTCACCAGGATGAAAGAGGCGTTCGACTGGTTCATGGGAGAGAACGACCTCGGCATGCCTCTCTACGACATAGAGACCAAGGGCTGCGCAGACGGCCTGCACAAGAGCGGGGTCAGCATGAACCAGGGCGCGGAAAGCACTATATCTTTTCTCTTGGCGCTTTTGGCAATGATCGAGGAATACGAGATCGAAAGCCTTACATAATCATCAGAACTTCATTTTTTCGAGCAGTTCCTTAACTGAAATGATGGCGATATGGGACACGGAGTCAGACGTGGCATAAGGGATTATCACGTCATCGTTCAATATCAGCGAGCCGCAGGTATAAACAACGTTCGGCACATATCCCTCCCGCTCTTCTTCCGTGGGCACTATGAGAGGTTCCCTGAGCCTGCCGATCACCTTTGAGGGATCATCTCGGTCAAGCAGAACGGCTCCGATGCTGTATTTTCTCATCGGACCCACCCCGTGAGTCAGCATTATCCAGCCTCTTTCGGTCTCCATGGGACTGCCGCAGTTGCCTATCTGCACCAGTTCCCAGGGCATCTCCGGAGAGATGATCTTTACGCCTTTATGCCAGAAATCAAGGTTGTCGGAATACATAAGGTACAGGTTCTCGCCGTCGCTCCTGCCTATCATTGCGTAGTGTCCGTTGACCTTCCTGGGAAAAAGCGCCATGCCCTTGTTCTTTGCCATCGGGCCGTTGAGCGTCTTCATCTTGAAACTATGAAAATCCTTTGTCTCGATAAGCTGCGGCATGACGGCCGAACCGTTATAAGCGGTATAGGTGGCATAGTAAGTAACGCTACCGTCATCGTCCGTAAAACGGACGAACCTGGCGTCCTCCACCCCGTTGCTCTCGGTAGGAGAAGCCGGAAATATCACCCGCTCGCTTATCAGATGGAGCGGAGAGAACAGTATCTCATAGTTGGACTTGAGCAGCCACAGGAGCCTGTCGACGGACCTTTTTATCTCATCCTTTTGAAAGGCCCCTTCGCCTTCAGTACGCGCGGCCGAAGCAGACACTTCTTCCATAGAGAACTCTTCGCCCAGGCGCGCCAACACAGAGCTGGACACTTCATCCAAAAGCTTCATATCGTCCAGTTTCCTGAGTATCAGGTCTTTGCAGTACCTGGTACTTAGCACTATTTCCGGCGTCCCCACATATCTGCTGACAGGCTCGATATAAATATCGCTTGACCTGTCTATGATCAGGCTCCTGAAAACAATGGAAGAGATATGCCCTTCCCCGGTCGCCCTGAAGCTGAGCAGCACCCTGGTCTGTCCCGGCTTGAGATCGTTCTGCTTCGGATAGATCACTATTGAAGGGTTGAAAAGAGCCGCTGATTCGATGGCATACTCCATGGTGAAATAAGCCCCCAGAAGAAGCTTTCTCTCGTCAGACAAGGCCGCGCTGCCCGGCAGGTACGGCATGATCTCCATGAAATTCCTGCGGAATATATTGTCCACGTTGCGGTGACGCTTCGCGAAATCGGCATAGACCTCCCGGATGGTGTCGACAGCCTCCGCCTCGTCCATAGCCAGCACTCTGCCTATTATATTCCGGAGCTTTTCCTCCGAAGAAGGCATGGAAAACCTTGATATCACGCGGCTTTTGTCGGGACAGAACCTGTCGATCCTTTTATCGAGGGCTTTTTTGAAGATACGGCCTATGGCCCTGACGTGCCTGTGCCCGCGCTCATCAAGGCGTCTCTTTTTAACGGCGGCGGCGCGCTCGGACAGGAATTCCCCGCTGCCGCTCTTATTGGAAAGTTTGGAAAAGACCATGACAGGTCTTAATTATACAATATAACCGGACGAGAAGTAAGACAAGAACTAACCCTCATAAAAAGTCATTATCCGGTGTTCAGGGTCCACCGCCGGATGACCGGCATAGCCAAGCGGCCTGTAAAGCATCGACCAGAACGTCCTGGCAAGGTCTTCATCAAAAGCTGAATACGTCGGACGTCCGAAGGTCGAACAAACCTTGCCGGGATCAGCCACAAGGAATCCTACATCTCCTTCTCTTCTGTCATCCCGCACTATCGGAATGATCCTTCCAGCATCAGTGATCTCATTTATGGGGAGGCCTGTTTCTTTTCTTACGGTACTTTCCACGCTGTTTATGACTTCGAGTACAGACCTTCCGGTCTTTGTCCCCAGATTATAGACTTCGTAGTTGCCGGCGTCTGGACAATGGAAAAGCCGTCTGAGTGCCTGCATGTGATAAAAGATCATCATATCCATGCTTATGTAATCCCTGACGCATGTCCCGTCCGGAGTATCAAAATCAGAACCGAATACTTTTATGGCGGAGCGGCCGCCTTTTGAAGGCTCATAATACTGCGCCGCAACAGCATCAGCATCAAAGCCCGGGACTTTCAGACCAAACCTTGTTATCAAATTATAAATAGCCACCTGCATGGCTATGGGCACAAGATGGCTTTCCGACATTATCCCGTGGTCCTCTCTGAGGAATCCTCCCTCTTGAGCGCCGAAAACGTTGAAATAGTGAAGAGAGATCGTCTGAATATCAGGAAAATGGATGCCTGCTCTTAGCATACTTCCCAGAAAAGCCTTCGTCGCCCCGTATACGCTCGCAGGCTTTATGGGATCATCCTCCGTAAGGGCTTTGTTAAGTGTCCCGTCATAAACGGCCGCGGTATTGGAAAAAAGCAAACGGGATGTCCCTGTCTCCTGCATGGCACGGAAAAGGTTCATTCCGCCGCCGATGTTGCCGGAAATATACTTATGGGGGTCTTTTGTTGATTCTCCGACCTCTATATAGGACGCGGCGTGCAGGACCACATCAGGCTTTACTTCGGCCAGCACTCTTTCGGCGGTATCATGATCTTCCAGATCAGCCCTTATAAGCTCTGCCCCGGTAAGCTCGCAGGCTTCTTTATGGCCTTTGCTTAAATTATCAAGAGCAAAAACACGGTTGCCGCCGGATACCAGACCAAGAGAAAGATTGCTGCCTACATTTCCGGCGCCGCCGGTGATGAGTATCCTTTTTCCGCTTGAGAGCGCCAGGCCTCCGGGTCTTGCCAGGAGATCCCTATGAGTGCACTCATTTCTGCCTATCCTGTTAAGATTGGCCCTGACCAGATCATTATTCACTCTTGCCGGAACAACTGCCATAAAATATCCTTCCAAAAAACTACAATTATTTATCGAAAGAATGCATGAAGGATTTCAAGATTTTCCACTGTCTAATAAAATGCAGACATGTCTTCGAATTTGCAGCACGATATGCTATTGAGACTGCGCAGCTTCCAACATGACAGAAATACATCTCAGCAGACCATAATCCGTCAATTCTTGCGGTTCCAACCCAAAATTTTCGGCAACCAGGCTCTTTAGCGTGGACATCCTGACCGTGATATCTGTTTTTAGCCCAGGCTCATCCGGAGGCAGGATCTCCTGCAAAACACTCTTGAAGCGTTCTATCCCTATGTTTAGCTGCGGAAACGTGATGATAAACAGCATTCTTCCTATATCAGCATATGGCGTCCCCTCTTCATATAGTCCTTCTATAGCTCCTTTAATCATCGGATCGTCTATCTCGGCAACAGCGGCGGCAACTTCATCCGACAATAATGACTTGTCCTGGACCAGCTGTATCAGAGTGATGAGAACTCGATCGGCCGCATCCTTTACTTCTCTTTGCCTGTTTATCCCGTCGACCAGATCCGACTCCCTGCCGGGCAGTGCGCTTGCAAGCTCAGATATCTGGACCTCGTTCATCCAAGCGGGATTGTACAAAAGCCCGCCTTCATCCGACAGCGCGCAACAAGACTCATTTGCTCTGACAAAAACTTCTGCAGAAGCGGTCTCGTCCGCATCGAGCGTTAGGACCTCCGGAGGGATCAACGGAATTGATAGTGCATCGGTCACATATGGGAGCGTTTTTGTGGGGTAAACGGAAAGGTCCATAATCTTTGCGGCATCCACAGCCTCCCTAAAATCAAATGATCCTATCGTGCAGGCAACGGATCGCGCCATAAGATACTGTCCGGTGTCCATTCCTATCTGTTTGTCTGCAAAATATCCGTTAAGGAACGCATTGCCCTCGTTCAGAGCGATTTGTTTTCTAACCTCCAAAGGTATGCTATAGTCCCTTTCCCATTTCGCGTGCGTTGCTTCATGGAATAAGGTTGACGCCATTTCTCTTGGATCATCTATCCTTCGCAAAAAGACAACCCCGTTCCCCAGGTATGATCCGGCCGCCCCGCTCCCCACGAACAAGTGTGTGACATCTTCTGAAGGCATTTCATCGGTAACGATGACCCTTTGCACTTTATTTAGAACAAGGTCCAGGGCGTTTTGCCCATCCACAAGAACCCGCGACAGCTCAGTCTTGATATCTTCGGGAAGCTGTTCGGGCAAATAAACGGAGATCCCTCCCTGTCTTTCTACTGATCCATTAAAAGGCTCATTTCCCCTGGTGCGCACCTCTATCGCATCCAACTGTGCGGGATCCCCACCGCAGGCTTCATAATACTCTCGCGCGGAACTTAGAATGGAACTAAGGTCGGAAACTGCCTTCAGATCGATCGGATCTTGTTCAAGCAGACAATATAATTCCTGCAAGGCCGGCTCATATATGCCGGCCAGTCCAAAAATACTGAAATGATCGTCGTATTTCTCCGGAGTAAAAGACGCATCCTGCGCAGAAGTGATCAAGCTGATCTCTTTCGGATATTTTCGCAAAGCTTCACTAAAGTCGAGGATGGAGGAACTCAGAACTTCATTTTCCGGCACCCCTTCGCACAAGGTCATATGAATGAATGCGTTCATCCCGAACACAAAACGCTTCTTTTCAGGTGTTCCCCAGACTGCGGACAATTGATCGGCCGAGTATTGCTTGATCCGGTCCATGATGAGGGCCTTGTTCTCGTCGGACGGATCACTACTGTACCGGCACAACAGTCTTTTGTCATCATCGGTCAGATATCCACGAAATATCTCTCTTTTGATCTGCTCAAACTGATCATCGTCAAATACCCCCAGGGCTTCTGCGGCATACTGGAATGCCGAAAAATGCCTTTGCAACCATTCCAAATTCTCCCTTCCGGTATATGAATCCGCCGCGCTGGAATAAAGCTCCAAAAATCTTGATTTTATGGCATCCCTGATATCCGACGCATCCTTGCCTGCAGACACGGCCTCACCGTATAAGGAAAATAACTTTGCGTCCTCCTCGAGCAGGTCAGGGTTGGAGAGTCTTGGATTCGTGATCAGTTTGTCCTGAATGTATCTAACAGCTATAGCAGGAGCCTGTGCTACTGCGGACAGCACTGCTCCCAGGACCGGCCTGGCTGATGGATCCGGCAGTGCAGACGGTTCATGACGAAAGTTTGAAGCCATTGTGGAGTCTGCAGATCTGGCGCTGCCGGACGGATAAACCGGTCTGGTGTCCATTGATATATTCTCCTAAAACAGCATATTCCCGATCATGTTAGTACATCGTACATTGATGGGAAAAACTTGCATAGATCCTGAAAGAGAAGTTTCAGTTGAATTTGCGGATATATGGAAAACTCACCGTGTTTTGTAGCCCAGCGACCTTGCATATTATCCTAACATTGTCACCGGCGATCTTCTTTTGCTCCCCGGGAACTTCATTGAAAACGGCACCCTCAATTTTCAGCCCCCTTTTCTTTATCACCTCTGCGGTAAGCAGCGTATGATTAATCGCCCCAAGCTTATTGCCTACGACCAGAATGACCGGTATCTTCAGCTCTTTTACAACATCCAGTAGCAAAGTCTTTTCGTTCAGCGGCACCAGCGCGCCGCCTACTCCCTCGACGATAACAACATCGAACATGCCGCATAATTTTCTGTATGCATCTTTTATCTTTCTTGCCTCTACCTTCTTCCTCTCTAACTTCGCCGCAAGATGCGGGGATGCCGGATATTTAAAGACATACGGACAGACAAGGTCCATAAGCCCTTTAACATATTTTTTGCTTTTGCCCATGAGCTTGAGGTGCGTTGCGATATCCTGAGGAAAGCCCTTTGAGCCGGTCTGGACCCATTTTTGCGTGATAACTGAATATCCTTTGTCGAGGAACGTTCTGGCCAAAATCCCTGTTACAACGGTCTTGCCTACGCCCGTATCGGTGCCGCAGACAAAAAAAGAGGTCATTTTGAAGCCCAGCAGAAGAACATCTGATGGGTGGCTTCCAGATTCTTATATTTCGACTTATACAGCTGTTCGGCTTTTTTGAGAGCTTCTTTGCCGAGCAGCCCTTTGCCAGCCATGGAAGAACCCTGCGTGCCGGAATATTTTATCTTGGACAAAAGCCCTTTGAGCGACCTGTTCTGTTCTTTCACAAGCTCTTCCTTGATCTCGCATTTGCTGAAATGCTTCTTGAGCAGCGCCTCGAGCTCCGCCTTGCCGAGGAATTTCTTTGAATTTATCATCATTTTTTTATTCGTAACGTCTTCCATAACCCACGAAAGCTCGTGATAAGTGAGGGGGCCGAAGATCGTGAAGGCGATCGCTCCGTCTTTTTTCAGCATCTTCTTGTACTTGGCCAGCGTCCTGTCCAGATTGGAGAACCACTGCATGGTGGCGTTGGACGCGATGAGGTCATACTGTTTTTCGCTCTCTATCTCTTCTGCGTCCGCCACGACAAAATCGACCTTGTCTTTGAGCTTGTCTCTGGCCACCTCTATCATCTGCGGGGAGATATCGACGGCCGTGATATGAGACCCCCTGTACTTGTCCCTGAGCAGCTTGGTAAAATTGCCGGTCCCGCATCCGACATCCAATATCTCCTGGAGGGGCTTTTCTGGCATAAGGCCGGCCAGTTTCTGGGCGAGTTTTTTCTGTATCGCCGCGTATTTATCGTAGGTCCTTGCGTATTTGGAGAATTTTTTTCTGATGAGCTCTTTTGTTCTTGACCACCTGGACATAACGAGTTATATTATCTCAGATATGCTCAATGCTCGTCAACGGCATAACGCCTCAACTCGCTTCTTTAGAACACGAAGTGTCCCCTATCCTCGACAAGAACAAACTCTGCCGAGGGCATTTTGCTCTTAAGGGACATTATCTCTGCCGCCGGAACTATCCTGTCGGCAGCGCCGTATACAAGCCGCGTCTTCAGTTCAGACAGGTTTTTTATGTCCAGCGGCGTCGCCAAAAAATAGTCCAGGCCTTTAATAAGCCGCTCATCGCTGAAAGCCTCCAGATAATCCTTCATCAGATTTTCTTTGAACCACAGGTAGGGCCCCTTGTCCTTGGCAAAGAAACAGTCCCTGTAGAACTTGTACAGATACGCTTTCTTGTTCTCCGACAGCAGCTTTTTTACTCTCGCGATGCCGTCGGCATCGTATCTTTCCTTTACCCCGACCAGGATCACCTCATCTACCGCGTATGGATATCTGACGGCGAAATCAGCCCCGCAAAATCCGCCCATGGACCATCCGTACACCGACACTTTCTTGAACCCGTTGTTCTGGAGATATTGCAGCAGATCGTAAGCAAAAGTTTCCGGGTAAAAATCCATCGGGATGATATAGTTGTACTCCAGGTCCAATCTGCCGAACACTCTATGGTCCGTCGCCCAACCCGGCAGCAGTACAAGATCTTTTTTATGATGGCGGTTAATGTATTTGAATTTGTTCA
>CAZRTO010000034.1:0-15457 GCA_964603025.1 uncultured bacterium
GATGCCGTCATTTCACACCCTCCTTATAAACGCGTCAAATCTGTATCGGTTGATATTCCCTAAAATTTCACGGATTTTTTAAAGTGCTTATTTGCGTTCGGACATCTCTTCCATGACCCTTTCGAGGTCTTCCTGCGAGTAATAGTGTATTATGATCTTCCCTTTTTGCGGAGTCCCGTGTATCTCCACTTTTGTGCCGAGGGATGAGATCATCTTGTCTTCTATGTCCTTTAACACCGGGTTGGATTCTTTTGCCCGGCGTTTTTTTACCTTCGGCTTTTTTGTTTCAGTGGATATTATAGAAAGGAGAGCTTCCACGTCCCTGACGGAGAGGTCGTTCTTGACTATCTCATGCCAAACCTCTATCTGACGCTCCTGGCCTGCTAATGTAAGAAGAGGCCTCGCGTGACCGGAAGATATTTTGCCGGAAGATATGCTGTCGACTATCTTGTTGGGAAGCTCCAGGATGCGTATGGAATTGGTCACGGCCGCGCGGCTCTTGCCCACCTTTTTCGCTATTTCTTCGTGCGTTAGTTTGAATTCCTCGGAGAGGGCTTTGTAGGCAAGCGCCTCCTCTACCGCGTTCAGGTCCTCCCTTTGCAGGTTCTCCACTATCGCGATCTCCAGGGACTGCTCGTCGCTGTAATCCTTTATTATCACCGGGACGGTCGCCAGCCCGGCTTTTTTCGAGGCGCGCAGACGTCTTTCTCCGGCGATCAGCTCAAAAGCGTTGCCGCGCTTCCTGACAAGGAGAGGCGATGTGACCCCCTGCTCCTTTATGGAAGATGACAGCTCCAACAGTTTGTCGTCATCGAACTGTTTCCTCGGCTGGCGCGGATTCGGGACGATCTTGTTTATGTCGAGCTGGACGACCGAGCGACCCGTCATGAAAGGCATGGGGGTCTGCGGGATAGGCGTGTTCTGCGGGATCAGAGCTCCAAGGCCCTTGCCAAGTCCGCGTTTTGCGCTTGTTGACATTTCATCTCCTCCTTAACGTGTTGATATGGCATATCGCTGATAAGCGCCGCATCGCTCTCGGATATCTCCTGGCCGTCATCGGCGGACAGAGTTTCCGCTGCGGCTGCCGCGCGTTTTTCTCTTTCAAGCATTTCTCCGACAAGCTTTTCGTAAGCTAGCGATCCGGTGGAGGTAGGATCATAGAACAATATGGGCATCCCGTGAGACGGAGCCTCGCTGAGCCGCACATTCCTGGGAATGGTGGTCTCAAATACCAAATTCGGGAAATGCTCCTTGACCTCTTCAAGGACTTCGTTGTTCAGAATGAGCCTGGAATCGTACATAGTGAACACTATCCCTCCTATGTTGAGCCCGGGATGAAGGTTCACCCTGACAAGATCTATCGTTTTCAAGAGCTGAGAGAGCCCTTCCAGGGCGAAATATTCGCATTGTATGGGAATAAGCACCTCATCAGTGGCGGCAAGAGCATTTATCGTAAGCAGAGAAAGGGAAGGCGGGGTGTCTATTATTATGTAATCGTATATCTCTCTTACTTCCTTTAGGGCCTCTCTCAGCTTGAACTCCCTTGCCATCTCCCCTACCAGCTCAACCTCCGCTCCCGCCAGGGAAGTGTTGGCGGGAAGCACGTGGAGTGAAGGGATCCTGGTCTCTTTGACTATTGAAGCAGCCGGAATATTATCGGCAAGTACTTCATAAATGGAAGCGTCCACCTGTTCCTTTGAAATTCCCGAAGCGCTGGTCGCGTTGCCTTGCGGGTCGAGATCAACAAGAAGGGTGCGGCCCGCGTTGGCCGCCAAAAATGCAGCAATATTGACCGCTGTTGTAGTCTTGCCGACACCGCCTTTTTGGTTGCATACGGAATAAATTTTCGCCATTTTCTAGGGTAAGTATAACATAATACTGTATCTGCTTACAGCGGCCTTTTCCTGGCCGCCCCGGTCCTTCTGGGATATTTATCAGGAGTGCTTGCAACCTTGCGTATAACGACTATCGAGCGTTCAGGACCTTCCTTTTCTGGACCCTGAATGAGGACTTTTACGGTCCTCTCCAGCCTGCCTCCGAGCAGCTCTATGGCTTTAAGCGCCGCCTGGGTTTCAGGCCCGGCATTTTTACCTTTCATCGCAAGGAACAAGCCCCCTTTTCTGACCAGCGGCAGGCATAACTCCGATGCTATGTTAAGCGGTGCAAGCGCGCGGCACAGAGCGACATCATACGCCTCCCTGTTCTCTTCCGCATACTCTTCAACCCTGGCCCATACCGCCCTTGCGCCGCGCAGTCCCAGAAGATCTATTATATGCCGCATGAACTCGACCTTCTTTGCGGTGGAATCAAGAAGCGTCATTTCAGTATTAGGATAAGAGATCTTGATCGGCAATCCTGGGAACCCGGCGCCCGACCCGACATCTATCACCGAAGGGGTCCCCGAACTGAAATCGAACGCCTCGGACAAGGTCAACGAGTCCAAAAAATGTTTCTCGCGCGCTTCGTCGCGGTCAGTTATGGAGGTGAGATTGAATTTTTTGTTCCAATCGAGCAGCTCGTTCAGATATGTTTCAAAAGCTTCAGGCCAAATTGGATTCATGAGAGATCAAAAAGCGTGCCCGATCGAAAAATGCAGCGCCCCTTCGGAAAAAGACCTGTTGGCCGCGACCCCGTAATCCAGCCTTATCGGGCCCATAGGAGTATTGAATCTCACCCCCAGGCCTTTGCCGGAAATAAAATTATAAGTATTGGGCCAGCCGTTATACCAGGCATTGCCCCAGTCGTAAAAAAGAACGCCCTGAAAAATATCGTTGAAAGTTACGCGGTACTCGACATTGATTATGAACTTCTTGGTTCCGGATCTGGCCTCCATCGGCTCATACCCTCTTATGGTATTGGCGCCGCCGGCATAATAGAGCTCTCCGACCGGAACATCCCCCAGCCCCAGGCCGGCGCTTACTCGGCCAGCCAGAGTATGCCGCTCAAAAGGGCTGAAGAACCTGTTGAGGTCCGTGGACCATTTGCTGAAATTCGTCTCGCCAGATGCGGCGTATTTCCACCCTCGCCTGACACCAAATACGAAATAATCTCCCCTCGACGGATTCATCCAGTTGTCGCGCGTATCGTATGAAAGAGAGAGCCCTACAGTGTTGGAAGTGTACGGCTCAAAGGTCGCTGCTCCTGTCGGATTGACATTTTCGGAACCCAGGGTCAAGCCGGTACTCCATTCGTCGTTGAACGGCTTGCTGAAACCTATTTCCCATCCGTTGTATATACCTTCTTTTTCGACGGTCTCAACAAGGTATACATTCTTGCCTATGGTCAGCCATCTCCTTGCAGAGAACAGGACCCTGTCGCCGAGTTTGTCCGGAAAAAGCCATGGATAGGTGTACCTAAGCTGATATGTCTGCAACTGCTGACCGGCCTGGCCTCTTATCATAACGCCCTGACCGCTCCCCATAAGGTTCTCGGAGTTGAGGTCGACAAATCCGAACCAGCCTTCCCTTTCTCCGTACCCTCCACCGAAGTTTATTGTGGTCGTCTTCCCTTCCTTTACCCTTACAACGAGGTTTATCGTATCCGGAGACTGCCCCGGCTGGAAATCCGGGGTCACTTCGGAAAAGAATCCAAGGTTGAAAAGCCTGCGAAGGTCCTTTCCGAGGACTTTTTCATTTAAGACCGTGCCGGGTTTGCTGTTGATCTCCCTGAGCAATACATAGTCCTTTGTG
Organism: uncultured bacterium; assembly: GCA_964603025.1. Lineage (GTDB taxonomy): Bacteria > Margulisbacteria > WOR-1 > JAKLHX01 > JAKLHX01 > CALFCX01. The sequence continues at coordinate 3,690 of CAZRTO010000034.1, forward strand.
TTCGTGTTCCCATCGAGCGAGAGCCCTTCTATCACTCCCTCCACGACCCGTACGCTCAAGCGCCCGGTTTCAGGGTCCGAAGAAACGTCCACGACCTTGGCCAGTATATATCCGTCCTCGTGATATTTGCTCTCCAGCTCCGCTATGTCGGACCTGACCTGCGCAAAGGAAAGCGGCATTCCTATCTTTGACCTGAAGCTATCAAGCACTTCTTCGGTAGAATAAACCGTTATCCCGACCAGTGTTATTTCCGAAACCGGCGTGTTCTCGGCAACATTGTATATTATGGATACTCCTCTGGCTGTTCTTACATACTCCGGGCGGACTTCCCTGAAAAATCCCATGGCATATATGGACCTGAGATCGTTGTTCACGCCTGACTGCGACAAAATGTCCCCCGGCCTTAAAGACACCGCCGCAAGTATCTCATCGTAAGTTATCAGGCTGTTGCCCTTTACTGTTACTGATGAGATCTTCTCTCCTGACGGGGCTTCCGGAACCTGGGCCAAGGCCCCGGATAGAGGGTTTAAGACCATGAAGGAAAAAAGCAGGCTCAACACAGCAATAGATGCGATTTTTGATTTCATGACTTTATTTTACCCTATTCCGTCCGCATTATCCATAACGCAGGTGCTCAGAACGAATACTGCGACTGCAGCGTCATCTTGTAATAAGTGCTGTCCTGTTCCTGAAAAGTGACAGGCTCCCTGTAGTACACAAATGAGTAGTATCGCGTCGCTTTCCATGTGATCTGATAGTTCAGTGACATGTTGCTTATGAAGCTCGACTGTTCAAGCGCCTGTGCGTATCTCACCTGTATGAACACATTATCAAACACCCCTTTCACGAACCCTACGCCGAACTGGGGTGTATCATTCACTCCGTATTCTCCCCTTTTGGTCGGCAGGATCTTCTCAAGGTCCCTACCGAAGTTGTAATCAAGCGTAAAACTCTCGAGTCCCAGCGCCTGTTCGACCCTGCTGGTGATCCCGCGCAGAAGATAGGATTGCAGCCGGGCGTTCAAATAATCCACGATTATCGCATTGGCGTCTATGCCGTCGTCGACATCCCCTTCGGATACGCCGAGTCCTGATTTAAGAAAGTCGGGAAGCAGCATTAGCCTTATCCTGTTCTGGTCATAATCCGCCGGCACAAGTTCCGGCGGGCTCTTTTCGTTATCAAGTTTGAAAGCGTAAAAAGAAAGGGCTATCATCCGGGACTGCTCCTGGACGAACGGCATTCCCGATATCCTGGTTATGACCATCGTGGTATCCTTATGGACGGAGCGGTCCTCCGTTTTGCTCCTTGTAAACGAGATTATTTCGCTTTTTGCGGTCAACCGGATGTACGGCATTGCCGAGTACGGCTTTTCTCCTCCATAGAACACCGCCTCATTTGCGATGATAGAGGAGCGGTCCGAACCAAAATATTTCTCCTGGTCATATTCGCCTACGATAATGAACTCTCTTCCCAATATGCTTAAGTTCCCGCTTTTTATCTGAACGTTGCCGTTGACTACCGGAGCGGACATGGTTCCCGTCAACAGCAGCTCCTCTCCGTATATTTCCAGGTTCATATTGGCCAGGTCCATGGAGAGCGCCTGCCCGCCGGCCCCCTGCACCAGTCTCACATTCTTGCCTATGGCAGCGGACACATCGAACTCAATATTCGGCTTGGGAATGTCGGCGCCTCCCCCTTTGGGCAGAAAGACGGACCCTTCCCTGAGCGAAATTGAAGACCTGACGATCATGTTCCGGCCAGCAGATGCTCCTCCCGGCAATACAAGCGGGCCTTTTAAACTACTGCCTGAAATAGAGAACTCTCCGGAATATATTTCGGGAATATCTATGTAGCCGGAGGTGTCCGCTATCCGTAGATCTATGTCCGTTCTTTTCGCATGGCCAAAACTTTCTGAAAAATCCATATAGCCTGCGGCCGAGAACGGTAGCGGTTTAAGCCCCGTCCTGTCCCCGGAGAACACTCCCGAGAATTTATTCACGGTCATTCTGTGTCCGTCGAACAGGATATCCGCATCAAAGTTATAGGCGGAGGTCTTCAGCTGATCTATGTCCACGACAGCGTTCTGCACCGACAGAAATCCGTCTATCCTCGGACGGTCGATAGTTCCGGACGCTTTTATCATGGCAGACCCGGATCCGGAATCCCACCTTACTCCTTTTATAAGAGAGGCCAGCAATCCCACATTTTCCCCGTTCAAATTAAGGTCGAGGGCTATCTCCTTATCTTTTACGAACGGGATCACCCCTTCCATAGAAGCGACCTGCCCTTTGGCGGTCATGATAAGCCTGTCTATTTCAAGCTGTCCCGAACCCAACTTAAGATGACCTTCAACCTGATCAAGGAATATATTGGCCACTCCGGCGTTTCTGGCAGTGAATTTGCAATTGATCTCAGGATCTGAGAACGTCCCAGACAATGAAGCGTTCAAGTCGGCCAATCCTTCGATCTGTACTGGAAAAGCAAGCGCCGAATCCAATCCGGCAACATCAAAGTTCTCAGAGGATATCTTTAAGTCAAGAGGGCCCGCCAGGTCCGCCTGACCATGAACAGAAAGGCTTCCGAGCCTTTTTTGCACTGAAACGTTATCAAGCACGAGAGCGGAACCGTCCAGAGACACGGCTCCGCGAATAGAATCGAAGGCATACGAGGAGATCCGGCCGGCAGAAATATTGAAGGAAGCGGAAAGAGCCAGCTTGTCCGGCGTACCGGAAAACTCCGCCCTTAAACCCAAAGGAGCCTCGGCGGTCAGGTTTGTCCAGAATGGCCCTTCGGTATCTTCCGCCTGCTTTTTGCTGACCGCTTCCTGCCATTCACGCAGAAATCCGTTCTTAGAACCGAACAAGATGTATTTGCCGGAGGCGTCCATGCTTTTCTTCACATCCGGAACATACAAAGGCGGATCGGGCACTTCTTGATGCTGGTGAGTGCGTTTGGAATATTCCTGATATAGGGCGTTGCCCATTGCCAGAAGAGAGCTTAGATTCCCTTTGTCCGTATAGATCCCTCCTGAATAGGCCGGTCCCGATGTCCCGGGGGATATATTGCCGAACAGGTTGTAGCTATCCCCTCCGTATATGAGAACGGAAGGATCTTCGAGATAGAACGCGCCGCTTTTGTATCCGGCTTCGCCTGACATCAGATCGAACTTTATATTGTTGAAATTGATGTCCTGGGCTGAAAACCGCATAGAGGCCACTGGTTCTCGGACTGTGCCCGACAGCACGCCTTTAAAAGAGAGCTGCCCAAGCAACTTGGCATATCTCTGAATAACAGGAGCCAGATCGGAGAGAAAAATATCCCCTTCATAGATTCCCGACAACCCCTCTCTGGGATCCATGCGCCCGCTGGCCCTGAGCATTGAATCCGGGGTTTCGATATGAAGGTCTCTTATTTCAAGCGCGCCGCTCTCCCATCTGGCCGCGAGCCGTGCGGATTTGATCGATTTTATGCCTATTGAAGAATTAATGGCCGCGGCTTCCAAGGATATATCAAGCGTGCTGATAGCCCTGTAAAGCTCCGGGGATTCGGTGACATAGCCGCCCACGGCCACAATGAGGTCTCCGGTGCCGGACACGCCCTTGGCGCCTTCAGGCAGCAAGTCGTCAATTATCTTCAGGTCTGAAAGGTCCATGTTCCTGCCTATTATGCTCAGGTCGGATCTGTGGTCGATGCCTATGCTTCCCGATATGAGCAGTCCGCTGGATTCGAGCACCACGGAAAAGCCTTCGGATTCGAACACTCCGCGGGAAAGCTTTACCCGGCCCTGCGCCCTTCTTATACGTTGGCTTCCTATGCGGCCTGATGAAAGAAGAAGCATGCCGTCAGCTTCTATGTTCTTAAGAGGGTGTTGCATGGTCGGTTCGTCAAACCTTCCGGACACCTTTCCCTGAAAGCTCTCTACCAGAACATTGACGCCGCTTAGGATATCAGAGTTCCGCAGTTCAAAACCGCTGATAGAGCTCTCAAAAACGAAGCTCTTGTCTCTGCCTACGCGGCCGCTTAGAACAGCGCTCCTCTGGCCAGCATACAGCCTTATATTGTCTATGGCGATCTCCCCCTGATCTATTGAGGCTGCGGCCGAGAGCCCTTCGATCTCCTGACCGAAGGCCTCGCCTTTATCGAAAGATAATCTTCCCGACAGTTTAAGAGCTGATACGGGTCCTCCGATCCCAAGCCTGCCCGAAGCCCGTCCGTAGATACCCGGGACCTGAGAAGCTTGGTGCAGGTCCGTTCCGGACAGGTCGAACGTTCCGGAAATAAGCGCGTTCTTTCTTGAAAGATCCGCGGTAATACTGCCGGATATCCCTCCCGAACAAAACTGCGCTTTTTGGAGCGACAGATCAAGCCCTTTTTTGTCCAGGTTTATGCTGATGCCGCCTTTGGCCGGCCTTCCGTAAAGGAGGGCATTTTTGAGTACTATCGAAGACCTGAGCTTAAGTTGGGGCACGGTCGACATGTACAGATCGGCATCGGCATTCCCCGACATAGGGATGTCTTTTGCAACCGGGATCGCCAGATACGGGTTCCATCTCTCAAGCAGAATGTCCTCGGCGACCAGTTTGAGATCGGTCCTCATATCAGAAAAAAAGAACGTGCCGTCGACCTTGATAGGCCCTTCCTGGGTACGGCCTGAGAACCTGAAGGATATTCTGTCGGTCCTTGAAAAGTTCGCGGCCCCGTCTATCTGCTTTACCGACATTTCAAAATCGCTGCTCAGCGGCGCGGCAAACCCTTTTTTATCCACAAAAAGCGCCCGGCCGTCCGCAACCGATATCCGGGCCCTGAATACCGGGATCGGGCCCGGGGCGCCTTCTTCCATCGGGATGAGTTTTTCAAAATTCCATGAGCCGTCGGCCCCGTGCTCCACATAAACATCCGGCCCTTCCAGATGTATTGATGTCAGGGCCTGCAGCATATCCCGGGCAACGGCGCCTCTTATAGCGTTATACCCTACTCTTGCGCGCCTTACATGAATGATCTTGCCGTCGGAAATTTTTTTGCCGCGCGCTATAGCCACATCCCTCAAGGTCACCGAAGTCACAAGGTTGCCGCTGACTGCGCCTATCGACACTTCCCTGCCCAGAGCCGCGGACGCCTGTTTTTCTATTTCTACCCTCAAAAATTCGTAAACCGGGTTTTTCCCGGGAACAGCAAACGCCGGCGCGCATCCGGCAAGAATTAAAAATACCGCAAAAGAACGTATGATCGTCTTGATGGCAGGCATAACTTATAGGGGAATTATATCACCGCAAGGCGGCTGCATTAAAGCATAATAATTGAGAATGGGATTATTGCAGCGGCAAGCCTCTCTGGTCTATTTGCCTTTGCAGTTCTTTGATTTGAGACTCGAGAGAGCGCAGCCGTGCCATATCCTTTATCTTGATATACGCCGCCACAATGGATGCTGCGACAGCACCGGCGGCAGCGGACAAAAGGATGACTAGCGCCAGAGACGCATCGTTAAGACGCCAGAATATCAGATTGACCGACACCAAAGAAGCGTTAGAGACGGCAAAAACCGCTACCGCGATGGACACCGCTACTATCAGCACAAGATAGAAGATCATCAAAAAAGCCCTCCCTGAGTTATATTTCTGTCCTTCTCGGCAAGTCTTTCAGGCATAGGGATGCTCAAATGCGCACAGGCTGCTTTGGTTATCATACGGCCTTTTGGCGTGCGTTCAAGATATCCCGCCTGCATCAGATAGGGCTCGTAAACATCCTCTATGGTGCCCGGATCTTCACTGATAGATGCCGCGATAGTATCCAGACCGACAGGGCCGCCTCCGTATTTTTCGGCTATGCTGCGCAGGAATTTTCTGTCGATATTGTCCAGCCCTTTTTCATCCACTTCCAGATGGGAAAGAGCGCCCATTGCCACTTGCTTGGTAATGATGCCGCCGGTCTTCACCTGACACCAGTCTCGGACCCTGCGCAACAGCCTGTTGGCTATTCGGGGCGTTCCCCGCGACCTGCGCGCTATGCTTTCGGCGCCTTCTTCGTCTATATCGACGCCCAGCACTTCGGCGGCAGCCTTGATGATCCGCTTTAATTCATGCGTTTCGTAGAATTCGAGCCTGCTTATAAGGCCGAACCTGTCCCTCAGCGGCCCGGTCAAAAGGCCGGCCCTGGTAGTGGCCCCGATAAGAGTGAACTTGGGCAGGTCGATCCTGATGGACCTGGCGCTCGGGCCTTTGCCGATTATGATGTCCAGTCCGAAATCTTCCATCGCCGGATAAAGCACCTCTTCAACGACCTTGTTGAGCCGATGTATCTCGTCGATGAAGAGTATCTCGTGTTCTTTCAGATTGGTAAGTATGGCCGCCAGATCGCCGGGACGCTCGATCGAAGGGCCGGAAGTCGCTTTTATGCCTGTCCCCATTTCGTTGGCAATGATATACGAAAGGGTCGTTTTCCCGAGCCCAGGCGGGCCGTAAAGAAGTATGTGCTCTAGGGCCTCTCCTCTTTTTCTGGCCGCATCGATAAGTATCCTTACGCTTTCCTTTATCCTGGTCTGCCCGATGTAATTTTCGAGATACTTCGGGCGAAGCCCGTTAAAAGAAGAGTCCTCTTCTTTCCTGTCGGACGTTATTATCCTGTTTTCTTCGTTTCCCAAGCTCTGCGCCTTTCAGGCTGGAGGTTTTCCGTCTCATAGATCCGCTTGTACTGCCAGTAGCTCTCCAGCACTTTTTTTACGTACCCCCTGGTCTCCCTGTACGGAATGTTCTCAACGAACTCATCGATATCGGAAAAGCCGTTCTTCTTTATCCATCTGCGCACGTTGCCGGAGCCGCCGTTATATGCCGCGAGCGCGAGATGCTTGTCACCGTTAAAATTGCGCAACTGGGTGGAAAGATAATATGTTCCCATCTTCACGTTCAGTTCCGGCTCGAACAGCCGGCTTGTGTTGTACGGCCTGATGCCCAGGTTCCTGGCTATCCCGCGTCCGGTGGAAGGCATTATCTGTGTCAGACCGTGGGCCATGGCACGGGACAGTCCGCGAGGATTGAACCTGCTCTCCTCGCGTATGAGCGCGTACATCAGGCTCGGATCGACCTCGAACTGCCGGCTGTATTTTTCCACATACTGCCCGTACCATCTCGGGTAAGATACGGCCATTGCTCCGCTCGTATCCGCTTCCAGATCTCCGGCAAGCAGGCCTTCGCGGACCTCTATCTCTGCGAGCTTGATCGACTGCTGGTAATTGTTCTGAGCAGCTAGGACCGATGCCATCCCGACCCTGGCTTTCCTTTTGTCCTGCGGCGTTGATGCTTCCGCGTGGAAGATCTCCGCTTCTTCAAAAGCATGCTCATAGACCCTTGCCTTCATCAACTCGCAGAACTTGGCCCAGTGCCTGTTATCGGAAGGCGACCATGTAAAGGCCATGACCGGCACGGTCACTGTCCTGAACCTGGGGAGGTCCATGTTGAGCCGGTCGGCCGCCCTGTAGCCGTAATAGGTGTTTGGATAGCGCAGTGCGGTCTTTTCGAGTATTTGCGTGACGGCTTCGTTCATTCCCATCTTTTCGGCGGACTTGGCCTGCCAGTAAAGGCACGAGGCCGTAACCGGAGAATTCGGGGCCTTTTCAAAAGCTTCCCCGAAAGCGCTGTAGGCCAGATCGTATCTGCGTTTTGAATAGTGCGAAAATCCGAGCTTCCAGGACGCGTCCGCGACGGCAGACCCCCTGGGGAACCTCCTGATTATCGCCGCGTAGAGGTTCTCCGCCAGTTCTTCATATCCGTTACGGCTGTAGTAATCAGCCACTTTCAATTGCGCTTCCGAGGCCAGTTCGCTTTCCGGGAAAAATTCGGCGATCCTGGAAAAATACGCGAAAGCGTCCGGAACATTGCCTTTGTTGAAGAGCGCCTGTCCCTGGTAATAAAGCGCTTCCGGAAAGATGTTCCTGGCGGAATCGAATATCTGAGCGGCACTGGACGACATCCCGCTGCGGTAGTAGCACATGCCAAGCTTAAGCAGCGCCTGAGGGGCCTGGCCGCTGGACGGGTAGTGGTCCAGCACCGCTTTGTAACTTGTCGCGGCGGAAGCGTAGTCTTTTTTGTCAAAGAATACGCCGGCCCTTGCCATCAGCTCCTGGGCGGTAGCCTTGCGGGCGGGAAAACCCATGGCCTTGACCCTGGAACTTGCTTCGGCTGCATGCGGACTAAGTGGATGATATATCTCCACCTGACAGTACCGCTCCGCCGCTTCCTTGGGATCCCCGGTCCTCTCGTAGCACAGCCCCGCCCTGTATCTTGCGTAATCTTTGTACGTGTCGGAACGCCCGTAGAGCACGGCCTGGTCGTAATAGTGGGCCGCGCTTTTAAAATCTCCCGCTTTGAATCGTATTTCCGCGATCTTTATATACGCCTTGCCCGCGAGAGAACTGTAAGGGAACTGGCGCGTGAGCGTGAGGTATTCGGCTTCGGCCGTGGCCGCCTGGCCGCCGTCGTCGAACATATGCGCTATTTTGTACTGCGCGTAGTCATTGAGCACATAGGAACTGTCCGAAGCAAGTGAGCGGAGCATGGCAACGCCATCGGCCGCAAATCCCACTTTTAACAGATGCAGCGCGTCGGTATAGCTGCCAGAAGCCAGTGCAGCAGGCGCAAAAAGACAAACAAGCACTAAAGCGATCGCCGCGAGCCTATTCATTGTGAAAATTTTATCACCTTTGGCAAGACTTTTCGAGCGGTTTTTCAGGCGTTTTGCCGCTTTTGTATGGGCGCGTATTTGAGCATGAGCGTCTTTTTCATCATGGGCGCGAACATTATGTCAACGACCGTGTCCTCGCCGGCGGGCTCGATCCTTACTATCTCGCCGTTGCCCCACTTGGGATGCGTGATCACATCCCCCACATTGAACATCGCTTCTACGTCTCCCGAAGGGATCGTTACATGATGCAGCTGTTTGGCCGAAGCTCCACCCGGGGACTCTACTTGAATTATTTCCTGAGGTATCTCTTCCATGAAGCGCGACGGCCCGTTGCACCAGCTCTCGCCAAACAGCATCCGCTCCTGGGCGTGTGTTACATAAAGCCTTTCTTTGGCGCGTGTGATCCCCACGTAACAGAGCCGGCGCTCCTCTTCAATTTCCTTTGGCTCGAACATCGACCTGTGATGAGGGAATATCCCCTCTTCCAGCCCGGCGATAAATACAACCGGGAATTCAAGCCCCTTGGCGGCGTGCAGCGTCATCAGCGTGACGAAAGGCTTTGAAAGGTCCGCTGTGTCCTGGTCCGTGACAAGCGAGATCTGCATGAGGAACGCGCCGAGCGAGACATCATCGGATGTCTTTTCAAATTCGCGCGCGACCGACAGGAACTCTTTTACGTTCTCCGATCTTGAGAGCGCTTCTTCGGTGGCCTCAAGGTCAAAACCGCGTACCAGCCCGGAAAGGTCTATTGCCATTTCGACCATCTGCGAAGCAGAAAGGTTGGCTATCTCAGATCGCATCTTGTTCATCTTTTCCATAAAGTCCGACACGGACTTCTTTGCCTTTGAAGACAGCTGGAAAGCATCTGTTCTTGCGAGCGCTTCAAAGACAGTTGCGCCCGAGCTGTCGGACAGGTCTTCTAGCTTTTTGAGCGTCGTTTTGCCTACGCCCTCGGTCATAAAACCAAGCGCCCTGAAAAGAGAGATCTTGTCGGCAGGGTTAAAAACCGCCTTGAGCAGCGCCATGATATCCTTTATTTCCTTGCGCTCGTAGAACCTGAATCCGCTGAAGATGCGGTAAGGGATGCCGTATTGGAGAAGCAGTTCTTCTATTACGCGTGTCTGCGCGTTGGTCCTGTAGAGGATCGCGATCTCGCTCAAAGGCCTTTTCTCGGAGATCTTGCGTATCTTGTTCACAATGAACCGGGCCTCATCGCGCTCGTCCAGCGCCAGATAACTGGTGATCTTTTCTCCCGCGCCGCTCTTTGTCCAAAGCTGCTTGGCTTTTCTGCCGGCATTGTTGGAAATGACGTTGTTGGCGGCTTCCAGGATGTTGGCTGTTGAACGATAATTTTCTTCCAGCTTGAAGACATTTGCGCTTGGATAATCCTGCTCAAATTCCAGAATGTTGCGTATATCCGCGCCGCGGAACCCGTAGATGCTCTGGTCGTCGTCTCCCACAACGCATATATTCCCGTGCCGGCCGGACAACAGGTGCGCGATCATGTACTGCGCGTGGTTGGTGTCCTGGTACTCGTCGATATTTATGTATCTGAAGCGGTTCTGGTAATGCTCCCTGACGTTCTTGAATTTTTGCAGCAGCTCCACGGTCAGCATGAGCATGTCGTCAAAGTCTATCGCGTTATTCTTGCGCAGCTTTTCCTGATAAAGTTTGTAGCACGGCGCGATCTTCTCCTGCCAGAAATCGGAAGCTTTGCTTTCGTATTCTTCCACGGAGATCAGCTCGTTCTTGGCCTTGCTTATCGAATCCAGCACGGCCGCGGGCTTGTATTTCTTATCGTCGTAGTCGAGCGCTTTGAGCACTTCTTTGACTACAGATTTTTGGTCGTCGCTGTCGTAGATGACGTAATTTTTGTCCCAGCCGAGCTTGTCGATATCCCTGCGCAGAATGCGTCCGCATATAGAGTGGAACGTGCCGACCCACATCTCCCTGGCGGGGATGCCGACCAGCCTGGCCAGTCTGCGCTTTAGCTCCTCGGCGGCCTTGTTGGTGAACGTGACCGCGAGTATCTCGTGCGGGGCGATGTTCTTTTCTTTTATAAGGTACGCGATCCTGTGCGTGAGCACCCTGGTCTTGCCGGAGCCAGCCCCAGCGATTATCAAGACAGGGCCGTCGGTGCACAGCACCGCCTCTTTTTGTCTATCGTTTAGTGACTTTAAAATGGCCATGAGGACTTAAATTATACCACGCTTGTTTTTGACAAATCGGTCTTCTGTTCTATAATTATCCAAGAAGGAGGGAATAAACAATGAATTTGCAGCCGGTATCAATTATTCTGGAAGCTGTGGTTGTGTTGATAGGCCTGATGCTCGCGGTAAAGAAGAAAAAAAGCTACGGATGGTGCATAGCGCTTACGTTCGCCATATACATATATTATGACCTGGCAAACTATCTTGCCCTGGGCGTGTCAAAAGGCGTGTTGTCCGCGCTGTTCTTCATCGCTTCGGTCTCCATTTTGTGGGCGGCGCTGGAGATCTACCGCAAAGCATGAAAAAACGCCTGGACCAGTTCCTTGTCGAGAACGGCTATTTTGAATCGCGCACAAGATCTCAAGCCGCGATCATGGCAGGCCAGATACTTGTAAATGAGCAAAAGATCGACAAGGCCGGCACACTCGTAGATATTGACTCCAAAATTAGGATCCTCGGCGAAAAGCTGAAATACGTCAGCCGCGGCGGATTAAAGCTTGAAAAAGCCTTGGATGAATTCAAGATAGATCCTTCCGGCATGGTCTGCCTTGACATAGGGGCTTCCACCGGCGGTTTCACCGACTGCCTGCTTCAAAGAGGCGCGGCAAAAGTATACGCTGTCGACGTCGGCTACGGCCAGCTGGATTTGAAAATAAGGAACAACCCTAAAGTAGTTGTGATCGAAAAAACCAACGCCAGATACCTGAAACCTGAAGATATCCCTGACAAAGCGGATCTGGCCGTCATAGACGTTTCGTTCATCTCGCTTTCAAAAATACTCCCGGCCGTTCTTGATCTTTTGGAAAACGACTGTCAAGTTGCCGCCCTTGTTAAACCCCAATTCGAAGCAGGCAAGGACCAGGTCGGCAAAGGCGGTATCGTGCG
>CAZRTO010000035.1:0-2779 GCA_964603025.1 uncultured bacterium
TGATATCCTGGGTAGGGCTCAAAGGAGCAACCGCCATTATTTTGGCGATCTTCCCGTTGCTTTCGGACATATCTCACGGGAAAGACATATTTAATGTAGTGTTCGTTATAGTCATGATCTCGGTATTGATACAGGGAACTTCCATCCCTCTTGTTTCAAGGATGATTAAAGTAGAGGCGCCTTTAAACGAGTAAGATGAACGCCCTTACTATTTCAACATCCCGCTTGCGTCAACTATCCCGGTCCTTGTCGCATCGATGGACATATGCTTTCTGTCTGCACCTGGTTTCAGGTCGAATCTTTTAAGATCGACCGCTTTCCACGCCGTGTTGTCATATGTCTTGAAATAAAGCACTTTGTTGGTCATATCTTTAGTTATCACCCACTGCGCATAGCCGTACATTGTAATGAAAGGGGCCGGGTTTTCTTTTATTACGCCTTTTGGAATATCCACGATATTCAGTAAATGTTCTGAGAGATTTACAGCTTCCTCGGCGTTCTTCGGCTCAAGCGCCGCGTTCTTTGCAACGGCAAGCCTGACAAACCGCGAAGGAGGGGTCCAGTCACCCGGAAGGCCCAGCATTCCGCTACCCACGCCGGATGGTTCTATCTTTACTCCATTTATATCCTTCGGTTTCTTGTCGTTGTGGTCCAGATGGAGATAGTTCTTCATGTTGGTCATCTGCCAGTCAAAGCTGGGCCTGTTGGTCATGATCCCCATCGGATTGTCGTAAATATTTACTTTTCCGTCGATGAACTCTATAACAATGCTTTTTCCTGAATTATCGGCGATTGCGACATGCAATCCCATGCCTTTGAGCTTTTTTATGTTGCTGTCGGACACATATACTCCGGCCATAGCGGCTTTTACTTCGTCAACGGTCGAGAAATTACCCATGATCCACGAACCGAAATTCTCGAGGTTAACGAATTTTCCCGGAACGGCCGACTGATATTGCGCGCCAGTGTACATGAGGCCGCTGAATGACAGTCCTTTTTCATTAAATCCGTCCACGAAGGCATCCTTTATCTCAAAACCGTTAATTCCCAGGAACCCGTATTTTGTCGTAAAGTTCATGCCGGGATTGCCTTTAGCGTCTTTATTCTCAAAAAACGTTCCGGCAGGAACTATCACTATCTCGGATTTAAGGTCAACAGGAAATTCCATCGACCGGCCGTTCACGACGGACTTGTCTTTGGCCTTAAGTATGAAATTGCTGCAGGCAAACACAGAAGACTGGAATAGCAAACAGGCAGCGACCGCAAGCGCGACTATCTTTTTCATCACTGAGACCTCCTTTATTATCTAGGCAGTAACAGAGTTACTGAAAACCTCGTGCTCCACTTTGATATGTTGACCGGCGACTCAAGATTGTACATGCCTGTCAGCCCGAAGCTGGTATAGTGTCCGAACAGCGGGACGATCTGGCTGACGCCGGCTTCAAGCGGCACTGTCCAGCTTTTTTCCGGCCATAAGTAAGAGATCTCCGACTGAAGGGAGAAAGTCGTGCCTGTTTTGCTGGAATGGGAGGCGAACGGCTGCAGATAGGTAAGGTTTATATCGCTGCGGGCGGAATTTCCGGCAAACGACCAGACCTGGTTGAATAACGCCCCAAAGGTCCAGGGCCCGTTTTGTTTGAGAACGCATACGCTGGGGCCTGCTCCCCACTTTTCCATCCCGAGGGCCGCTTCCGCGGCTGTGGGCAGGAGCAATACGGTGCCGGCGCCCCATATCATGTCCCCCTGCTTGAAATTTTGCGGGGTCAGGAAAAGTTCAAATTGGGTATCGCTTATCCCGCTCTGAGAGGTCGAGCCGAAAACGTTCTGCTGGTTGATATATGTGACGATAGGCCTTGCGACAATGTTCCAATCTTTATTGAACGAAAACGGGACCACGGGCTGGAATCTCAGAGTATAACGCGATCCGCTTCCCGCGGCTCCAAGCCCGGTATCAAAATTGTTCTGGAACGGCACGCTGATCAGATTGGCCACAGGGTTGGCAAGCTGTTTGGCGAGCTGTTCGCTTTTTTGATCGGCGGCGGCGGGATCTGAGAATTGGATCAGCAGGACTGAGAGAAAAAAGAAGCAGCAGACACGGGACAATGATTTTTTCGACATTGTTCCCTCCTTTGACATGATAATACAACTACATCAAAAAAAAATCAAGAAAAAGTTGCAAAATCGCGCAAATATGATATCCTTTTAGTCATAAATCTTTGAGGTAAGGAGCAAGCCATGAAAGATTGCGGCGGTATCTACGGATTAGCGTTCGTCGGGGCTCTGGTTTATTACATTCAGCATGCGACTTCGTTCTGGAACGGGTGTCTGGGCGTCATTAAGGCCATTGTCTGGCCTGCGATGGTTATGTACAAAGTGCTCGAAATGCTGGCGATGTAAGAGCGAATTCACTCCTAGTTCCGTATTAGACGGTAATTTTGGGAATAGCTACGCTTAACTAGAAGCTAAACATGCCGACTGAAGGTGTTAGGAAATATTTCGCCAGCTCTTTTTCTATCTCTTCATCCGCGAGCTCAACCTCGGTCGGAATGAGGAGTTGGTATGTCGCAAGCGCTATAAAGCCGACAGCGTTAAGATTTGCAAAGAGCCTTTCGCTATCCGACAGCCCTTGAGAATTCCCGGCGATCAGAGCAGAACTAAATCCCGATATCAAATATCTGACCGCGGAGGTGCGTCTTGCCCAGAAGCTGCTCCGCGCTTTTGACTTAATGGCGTAGTACGCCAGAGTTTCTTTTACATATTCCTCGCGGCCGGGCTCATT
>CAZRTO010000035.1:2879-14984 GCA_964603025.1 uncultured bacterium
CTATTGCGTAGGAATAAGGAGATATAAAAAGGAGCGATAGGATGATTGCAAAAGCTTTCCGATGCATTTTACGTAATTATACCATTGCCGTCCAGGTGCTGATTGACAATAAGCTCCGGTCGCCTATAATTATCGTAATGGAGGACGAAAAATGAAAAGAGTTCTCAGTCTCATAGTCCTTATCCTGTTATTGTCCGTTGTCTTGTATATTTCTTTTAAGCGATTCGCCGCTTCGGATGGAGATATAAAGATATTCGCTAATGGATCAATATATATCAATGCCGATAAGAAGGTGAACAATCTGCTTGTCAGGAATGGTGTTGTTGCCGGCTTTGATGTGGATCCAGCAAAATATCCCAAAGCTGTTGTAATAGACCTGAAAGGGTCCGCCGCGTATCCCGGATTTTGTGACAGCCACGTACATCTGGCTGAAACCGGGTATTTCTTTCATGCGGGCGTCAACCTTATGGGATGCACAGGCGTTGACGATATCATATCAGTGCTAGAAAAGAAGCTGAAAAACCTGCCCGGCAACGGAGCCATCCTGGGCGGAGGATTTTCGCTACGCGATTACGATAGATGGACTCTCGCAGATCTTGAGAAAATTGACAAAGTTACCGGCAACCGCCCTGCAATACTTTTTGACAAGCTCGGCCATAATGCTGTTATTAACAGCGCGACGATCAAGCTTGCGGGTATGACAGCGGACACAAAAATACCTCTCGGCGGCAAGATGGGCGTTGAAAGCGGCAAGCCGACGGGAATGTTGCGCGAATCTGCCATGATATTGCCTTATAACGCGATCAGCGTTCTTTTTGACCGTGCACAGATAAAAGAAGGCACAAGGCTGATGGCGCAGAACTGGGCGGCCATCGGATATACAGCGATCGTGGATCTGATGGGCGGACCCGGCGCACGTTTTCACTATCCCGAGGCGTTTTTTGACTTGGAAAAGGAAGGAAAACTTCCATTGCGCGTTAACTATTGCTATACGATCTTTAACTTGAGCGATGTGGACCAGGCAGCAAAATACAGAAGTAAAAGTTCTGATCTGGTCCGTTTTTTAGGGTGCAAGATATTTGTTGACGGCGCTTTTGCCGGAGGGCAGGCCTGGACAAGCTGGAAGAACGAACAGGGAGGGCATGGTTTGCAGGAGATATATACTGATGATATCGGCGGGCCTGAGCTCAATCTGAACCGTATTGTTGCAAAGGTCGAGGAATACGGCATGAACATGCACTATCATACTCAGGGCGACAGGGCCATACAGGCGGTGCTTGACGCGCTTGATAAAGTGCGGGCGGAAAAGGGACGGCTTAAAGGTATTCACACATTGATACACCTTGCTTTCCCGACGGATGAACAGATAGAGAAGATGAAGAGCTTTGACGGCCATGTCGTAACCACCGTCCAGCCGGGTTTCTGGCCGGTTGAGGATGACACTGCCTATTATTACGGCAAAAGGGCTGTAACGGCATATCCTGTCAAGAAGTTGATCGACAGCGGTATATCTGTAGGCATGAGCACCGATTTTAGCGTTTCTCCCCCGGAATATACACCTGCTACGGTCGTTATGGGAGTGAGCGTGACGGGCGGGGGATTTCCGCAAGTGCACACGCCTTTGACCATTAGCGATGTTATTACCGGATTATCTCTCGGAAGTGCCAAAACGACCGGATGGAACGATACCGGAACGTTGGATATCGGCAAAAAAGCGGATATCGTTGTATATGACAGAGATCTCTATTCAGTTCCAATTGACAAATTCAGCGCAAATGATCCATTATTGCTTGCCACATATGTCAGCGGAGCGCTCATGTACAAGAGAGAGCAGTAAGCATGTTTGGGCCCATCCAGGTGGTATAATTATAGGACCTTGGCAAAACCTAGGACAAAGAGTAAGAACGGCCTTCTTGTCGTGATCTCCGGACCGTCCGGGGTCGGTAAAAGCACGGTAGTACGCCAGCTTTTAAAGGACAACCCCAAATTCAAGCTTTCTATTTCGGCGACGACGCGCAAACCCAGGCCGGGAGAAAAGAACGGCCGTGATTACCATTTCCTCTCGGAAGCGGTTTTTTACGAAAAAATAAAGGCAAGAGAATTTCTTGAGTGGGCCAAAGTACACAATTCTTACTACGGGACGCCTCTCAAGTTCGTCACGGACAGGCTCGCCAAAGGCGAGGTGGTCATACTAGAAGTCGACGTGCAGGGGGCTGCCAGCATAAAGGAGGCCATTTCAAAGGACGCCATCGATTCTTCCAACGCGGTATTCGTCTTTTTGATACCGCCTTCGGTAGACATCCTTGCGTTCCGCCTTAAAAGGCGCAGGACCGAAAAAAAAGAGGAGATGAATTTCCGGCTCAGGAACGCCATAGCGGAGCTGCAGGTCATGGAAAAATACGATTATATAGTGGTCAACGATAAGATCGAGTCCGCGGCGGCCAAAATCGGTGCTATAATAAAGGTAGAAAAGGAAAGGACATTCCTAAATTGACATACCCGACAATAGATCAATTGCTATATAAGATAAACAACAGGTTTCTCCTGGCAAACGTGGTAGCCGACAGGGCCAAATCCCTGACAGAAGGCTCCCTGCCGTATATCGAGGATTCGGATGTCACCAATCCGATAGAGACAGCCATGAACGAGCTCAAATCAGGCAAGATAAGCTTCAAAATACTCGAAGCCCCGGCCAAAAAAGCGGAAAAGACCTCCGATATCAAGGATTTCTGGGCACCCAGAGAGGTAAGCCTGGAAAAAGAGGACAAGAAAAAGTCCAAAAAGACCAAATCATCCACCAAAAAAAAGTAACGGTGTCCCATGGACTTAAGGCCGACCCTCCGCGGTAAAAAGATCATACTTGGCGTGACCGGATGCATTGCCGCGTATAAAAGCGCCGAGATCACCAGAGCCTTAAAGAAAAAAGGCGCGGACGTAAGCGTGGTGATGACCGACGCGGCCCAAAAATTCATAACACCTCTTACAATGAAGACCCTTTCCGGAAATCCCTGTTATACCGCGATGTTCTCTGAACAGTACGGCTCCATGCCGCTCCCGCATATATCCCTTTCAGACGGCGCGGACCTTTTGCTTGTTGCTCCGGCGACCGCGAATATGATAGCCAAAGCCGCCTGCGGCATAGCCGATGACCTTCTCTCCACACTGCTTCTGTCCTGTGACGCGAAAAAGATCTTCGCGCCCGCCATGAACACGAAGATGTGGGAAAGCAAAGCGCTGAAAACCAACTTTAAGAGGATAAAAGAGCTGGGCATAGAAACAGTGGGTCCTGTGTCCGGAGAGCTCGCGTGCGGGACGATAGGCGACGGAAAAATGGCTCCTGTTGAGGACATAATCTCGGCTGTCGACAAAATGATAGGAATATCTCAGGACCTTTACGGGAAGAAGATACTTGTAACAGCCGGAGGGACGAGGGAATATGTTGATCCCGTTAGGTTCATAGGCAACAGGTCTTCGGGCAGGATGGGGTACGAGGCCGCCCGGGCCGCTTATGAGAGAGGAGCATCCGTCACGCTCATTTCGGCCAGGTCCGCTGTCGCCGTGCCGGAAGGGGTCCGCGTCGAATATGTAGAAACATCCGGACAGATGGCCGATTTGGTAAAGAGACATCTGCCAAAGCACGACGCGCTCATAATGGCGGCCGCGGTATCGGATTTCAGGCCGTTAGGGGCATCCGCCTCCAAGATAAAAAGAACGGACGACGGCATCAACATATCGATGGGGCCTGCCGAGGACATTCTGTCATCGGTAAAGGGGCTCTCCCGCGGTAAAAAGATCGCCGGATTCTGCGTTGAGACCGAGGACCTGGAGAAAAGAGCGGTAAAAAAACTTTCCCAAAAAGGGCTTGACCTGATAGCGGCTAACGGCATAGCTGCGTTCGACGCCGATGATTCCGCCGTCGAGATATACACAAAGAACGGAAAGAAGGAAAAGCTCCCTTCACAGAGCAAGTACGCGACAGCCAACAGGATCCTCGATCTGCTGTTCCATGTCTCTTGACGGGGCTCTCCCGATGTTCGCGCAGATCGTATTTCCCACAGTATCCTCCTATTACGACAAACCCTTTACCTATAAGGTGCCGCCTGAGCTTAAGTCGTCAGCAGCGATCGGGATGCAGGTAAAAGTGCCTTTCGGCAAAAGGACCGCCATAGGATATATCGTTTCTTTGTCTGACAAACCGCCTGATATCCCGGCCGGCATAAAAGAAATAAAGGAGATAAGAGGAGACTCTCCGTTCTTTTCGCGTGAAAGCGCCAAGGCGGCAATGTGGCTTTCAAAATATTATGTATCTTTCCTGGGATCAGCGTTAAGAACGGTCCTGCCGCCGGGGGCATCGGGTTTTGAACGCCCAAACGGCAGGAAGCGGCTGTCTCTTGGCGTTTCGCCCCGGAAGGTGCCGAAACCGTCGGAGGAGTATGTTCCGACCGGGTTGACCAGAGAAATATTAAAGTCCGGTGAGCTTGGCATGCTTTTACTTGGACATGATGCGGACCATGCTCTGAAAATATATATGGACCTGGCCCGGCATATGGTATCCCAGGGAAAAGGGATCGTGGTCCTGTACCCTGACGCGGAATATCTTCTTCCGGCGGCGCGGGTTTTTAAAGATGAATTTGGCGTTCTTGTTGGGGTGCTTCACAGTGCCATGCCCTCAATCGAGCGGTTTTCGGAATGGAGAAGGATATATTCAGGCGAAGCTACTATTGTCCTTGGCACGCGAGCGGCGGTCTTTGCGCCGGTCAGCCGTCTTGGCCTGATCGTTGTGGACAGGGAAGAAGGTTACGGATACAAACAGGAGACAAGCCCAAAGTACAACGCCGGGACCGCGGCACTTTTTAGGGGGCGGAGCGAAGGACTTCCCGTAGTGTTGTCTTCGAGGTGCCCTTTGCCTGAGACCTATCACAAAGCGGATTCGGGAGAGTTGAAGCTTATCCATGCGTGCAACAGCGAACCGAAGCGCGGCCCCATTGAAGTGGTCGACATGAACACCGAAAAAAGGGCTCCAGGCGGGATCTTCAGCATGAAGCTGCTCTCAAAGATAGAGGATGTATTGGAAGCAAGAGGAAAGGTCCTTTTGATAGCGGGCCGCAGGGGGCATTCCACCTGGCTTAACTGCGCGGATTGCGGGACGACCATGAAGTGCCCCGGATGTTCGGCCGTTCTCGTGTATTCGATGGACCAAAACAGGGTCATTTGTGCCCGTTGCGGTTTTTCTTCAGGGACTTCAATGGTCTGTCCGAACTGTCTGGGCTCGCGGATAAGATATTCCGGGACAGGAGCGCAAAAAGTGGATGCCGAGATAAAAAGGCTATTTGCGACCGCCGGAACATTGCGTATCGACAGGGATTCCGTTTCAAAGGGCAGTATCCGGCCGGCGGTAGAAAAAGCTTTTGAAAAGGACGGGGTAAGCGTGCTCATCGGGACCCATCTTGCCGCGAAAGCCGCAGATTTTATCCGGTTTGATCTTGCGGCGGTATTATCGGCGGATATGCATCTTGCAGGCGGAAGCTTCAGGTCGGCTGAGGAGACATTCCGGCTTTTATACCTGCTCAGTGCCGATAATGTAATGGTTCAGACCTTAAATCCGGACCATTACGCTGTCCGTTTGGCCGCGGAAAGAGACCTGAAAGGCTTTTATGAAAGAGAATTGGCGCAGAGAAGATCATCGGGGGATCCGCCTTTCGGGGGGCTGATAAAGATCGCTTTTTCCGGGACCGGCGGTCGGGCCGAAGAACAAGCTTCGCTGGCCGTGACCAGGCTTCAAAAAAGATCGGGTGTCAGGGTTCTTGGTCCGGTACCGGATGCTCAGGAGGATCAAAGCGGACAGGCCAGATGGCAGATATTGATTAAAGGCACCGATTTGGATATCATTAAGGAAGAAATAAGCGGGATGATACGCTCGCTCAAGGACAGAAGGGTCGGGATCTCGGTGGACGTAGATCCTGTGGAATGAGATGAAATAATGGCAAAATTAAAAATATGCGTTCAGGGAAACCCTGTTCTAAAGAAAAAGGCCAGAGCGGTCAAAAAGATCACACCCCAGCATTTGAAACTGATGGACGACATGCTGGAGACCATGATCGCGGCGCCCGGGATAGGACTGGCCGCGCCTCAGGTGGGGGTGTCCGAGAGGATAATAGTGGTCAAGGTGGACGATGTGGTCTATTTTCTCGTAAACCCAAAGATAACCAAAAAGAGCGGCAGAGCGGTCTGTTTTGAGGGTTGCCTGAGCGTTCCCGGCGTGGAAGCTCCGGTAGAGCGGTACAGCCAGGTGTGCCTGCAGGCACTGGACAGGACCGGAAAACCGGTGACAATTAATGCTGACAGCCTTTTGGCCGTGGTTTTTCAGCACGAGATAGACCATCTGGACGGAGTGCTCTTCGTGGAAAAGGTGTCTGACCCTTCGGAAATACGCATCAAGACAAAAGAAGACGATAATCTATGAAGGCTGTTTTCATGGGGACCCCTGAAGGGGCCGCTTATCTGCTCGGCGAACTTGCCGCATCAGCTCACAATATATCCGCCGCAGTGACCCGTCCCGATAAGCCCAAAGGACGCGGGCTGAGAGTGCAGCCAAGCCCTGTTGCAGCCAAAGCGCAGGAACTCGGGATCCATGTCCTTAAACCGGTTTCGGTCTCCGAAAAAGGATTCCTGGATGAGCTCAGGGCCATCGGTCCGGACGTAATAATAGTTGCCGCTTTCGGGCGCATACTGCCGCCGGAGCTTCTTGATATCCCAAAGTACGGTTGTATCAATGTTCATCTGTCACTTTTGCCGAAATACCGGGGAGCCAGCCCAGTGCAGTCTGCTCTGCTCGGCGGAGAAGACATGACTGGGGTGACAATAATGCGGATGAACGAAAAACTCGATGAAGGGGATGTGCTGGAGCAGGCAAGCACCGGGATAGGGGATGATGAAAACACCGGGACGCTTACGGCAAGGCTTTTTTCGCTGGGAGCCCGGGCCTTGCTCAAGGTCCTTGATGACATCATGGCAGGCAGAGCGGTCAGGACGCCGCAGGACGATTCTAAAGCCACTTACTGCAGGACGGTTAAGAAATCCGACGGGTTGCTTGATATATCAGCGGATGCTGGACAGATCATCAACAGTATAAGGGCCTATACGCCATGGCCCGGCGCTCATTTTAAGACAAAAGACCGGATGATCAAAGTGATATCCGCCCGGGAACACGCCGGTGAGGGAGGGGTGCCGGGACTAGTCATCCAGGTGATAAAAGGGTCGGGGATTGTCGTCTCCGCCGGCAAAGGCTGCCTGCTGCTCAAAGAGCTTCAGCCCGAAAACTCCAGGAGGATGACGGGGGAGGAATTTGCCAACGGGTACAGGATAAAACCCGGGCAAAATCTTTTTTAGGAGCATAACCATGGCAAAAAGGATATATCCGGCAGTTGTTCTAGCGTTGGTCGCCGTTGTTTTGTCGTTCTTCTATCTGAGCGGACTGAGAGAAGGCCCGGAAAAGACCGCGGAAGATTTTACCCGGGAGCTTTTTAAGGTCGCGCCCCCTTCGCTTGACAGGGAAGCTATAAAAAGGACGGTCGGGCGGATGAGCGATAAAGCGCGCTCAGGCATCAAAAGCCTGGCGGATATAGCGTATTTTGCCGGAGTTAAGGACCTGCCCGACAGGGGATATGAAACACTGGGAGTGGACAGGAGCGAGCGTACGGCGGTTGTCCGGATGAAATGGGATTATTCCGGCGGAGCCGTGTTCAAGAATTTTTATATGGTGCGAGAGAACGGCAGATGGAAGATAGACAGGATCGGGGTCAAGTGATCTGAAGGGTCTTATTGCGATTTGTTCTTAACGATGATCGCGTTGCTGACCGGCCTCTGCCCTCCGAATATAGTTCTTCCGCTGACTGTCATTCCCGATGAGCCTCCGCCGTCAAGGTTCATGGCGTCATAAGCCCCGAGATCGATCATAAGCCGCGCCAGTTCATTGAGAGTGGTCTTCTCTACGGTCAACAAGATCAGATCCCCGTTCCTCGTTATGCCGGCAGCTGTCCGGTTGGCGCGGCTCCTTGCCACATCAGCCCTGAAGTTCTCTTCTTTTGATGTTACGCACGGTTTGCCGCTGTGCACCAGTCTCGGACCTCCGGCTATTATGTGTTTCATCCCTTTGAGCGGAGGCCTGGTCATGAAGAGCCATTCTACTTTTGTTCCGGGACTCAGCTTGTCCGCAAGACGCCTGCCGCTCTGGCCCAGCGCCGATACGACGAACCCGTTCTTGGGGATCTCTGTCTCGCCGTAGGATACTTTTTCCACGGTATCTGACGATACGACTATGTTCACGGAAGACCCTTCGTATCCGGTCTTCTGGTAATCGGGCGTGTAGACCACGATGCTGTTGCCGTTCAAGGGCTGGTTTATCCCGGAAATGGGTATGTCCTTGCCTCCGGCCACTTTGAGATAGCCGTTCATCCTGACACTGTCTATCGCCATGGAACCGTTCTCGTAAAATATAAGAGAGGTCCGGTTGAAAAGAGGGGAAGAGACTATCTGCCCGTTGATTATGAGCGTCCCTACAGGTGTGCCGTCGGCAAAAAAGAAACTGCCGTTAACGGCGGCTATCCCGCCGTACATGTTTGTAAAGCTTCCCACAGTCCGCCTGGCGAAATGATTGTATCTTATCTCTTGTTCAGGAGCGAAACCTAAAAAACTAAGCAGTGAGCCCAGAGTGTCCCCGCTTTCCCTGGCCTTGAGCTGGGAGACCGCCATCACCGGCATCACGTCCAGTTTTCTCGGGTCCACAAGGAGGGCTTTGCCGATTATGAGACTGTTGTGGACGATCTCCTCGATATTATGCAGGGAAAGGCCGTCAGCTATGTTATTGACCGGGCGAAGGCTTTTGTCCCTGATGCCGGAAGATATTTTTGTTGCTCCGGCCGGGGGCGCGACGACTACTGGCGGAGGAGCAGGGAGATCTTTCATGCCGGCCCTGAACAGATCTATAACTATCCTATAAGGATCCCCAAGCGTAAAGATCTTGCTTTCCGCGGAAGGGTCAAGGCTGATCTCTATTTTCGCGGTTTTGTCACTGCCGGTCATTTCAAGTTTTTGGATCATAGGATCCTTGATGGCGAGATCCTCAGTGTTCAAGCCGCTTTTTACGTCTTTAATCAATAGCGAGAACCTTCCGTCGGCGTGCGAGCTTTCATAAGGGGTTTCTTCAGACAGCTCGATGACTATCCTGATCTTTTCACGGGAAACGCTGTGTCTTACATTGATGGCTTCAGAGGCGCAGCATGACGCCGGCACCAGAAATAAAGCTGTCAGACATGCCGCTATCGATGGGATAAAACGGGTCATGCCTTCAGTACTGCTCCGGTGTTGGCGGATGTGACAAAATGCGCGTAACGGGCCAGATATCCTGTCAATTTTTTCTTTGGCGGGTTAATGGCTTTTAAACGTTCTTCGATCTCTTTTTGGCTTACTTTTAATTCCAGCTTCCTCGCGGGAATATTTATTTCTATTTCATCCCCGTCCTTAATAGCCGCGATAGGACCGCCTTCAGCCGCTTCCGGCGAGATATGCCCGATTGCGGGGCCTCTTGTTCCTCCTGAGAACCTTCCGTCGGTGATGAGCCCAACCTTATCTCCCAGTCCCATGCCGACTATTGCGGCGGTAGGGGAGAGCATCTCTCTCATTCCCGGGCCGCCTTTTGGACCTTCATATCTGATCACCACTATGTCCCCGGCTTTTATCTGGCCGGACATTATTGCTTTCATCGCGGCTTCTTCCGCGTCAAAACATTTTGCCTTTCCTGAGAGCACTTTCGCGGAATCGTTAACTGCGGTTTGCTTCACAACGGAGCCGTCGGGAGCAAGGTTGCCTTTGAGTACGGCTATGCCGCCTTCTTTATGGTATGGAGACTGAACAGTCTTTATTACTTCGCTGTCCAGCACTTCAGCTTCTTTGGCCAATTGTTTTACGGTCTTGCCGGATACCGTATCTCCGTCGTTTATCAGATCGATCAACACATGCATCGCCGCCTGAACTCCGCCGGCGTATTCAAAATCCTCCATAAAGTGGTCCCCTCCGGGACGCAGATTGGTTATGTGAGGGGTCTTTTTGCTTATTTCTTCGATAGTGTCCAAAGTCACTTCCACTCCGACCTCGTGGGCTACTGCCGGGATGTGGAGCGCGGCGTTGGTGGAACCCCCGAGAGCCATATCTATCCGTATGCCGTTCATTATCGCGTTCCTGGTCATTATCTTGCGCGGAGTTATATTTGTTTTTACCAGCTCAACTATCCTTTCGCCGCTTTCATAAGCGATCATCCTTTTCTTGGAAGATACCGCAAGCGCCGTTCCGCAGCCGGGAAGCGACATTCCCATCGCCTCTGTCACGCATGCCATGGTGTTGGCCGTATAAAGCCCGGCGCAGGAGCCGACGCCCGGACACGCGCACAATTCCACCTCTGCAAGTTCTTCTTTGCAGATCTTTCCGCTCTGGCACGCGGCCAGTGCTTCAAAAGCGTCTTTGACCAGGTCCGTCCGCCTGCCGCGGTAGCGGCCTGAAAGCATCGGACCTACCGTAACTACGATGCACGGGATATCAAGTCTTCCGGCGGCCATCAGCATTCCCGGGGTTATCTTGTCGCAGGCGGTCAAAAGAACGAGCCCGTCCAGTGCGTGCGCTTTTGCTACAGATTCGACCTCGTCGGCGATCAACTCTCTCGAAGGAAGGGAGTAATGCATCCCTTCATGTCCCATGGCGATGCCGTCACAAATAGCCGGTACCCCGAATTCGAAAGCTATACCTCCTCCTGAATGGATCCCTTTTCCGATGATCCCCGCAAGGTCTTTCATCGTTATGTGTCCGGGCACAAGGTCGGTAAAACTGTTGGCGATACCGATGAACGGTTTTTGCAGGCTTCCTCTAGATACTCCTGTCGCGTGCAGCAGTGATCTGTGCGGCGCTCTTTCTATGCCTTTTTTGACGTTATCGCTTTTCATATGCTTTTCCTCCGTTAAGTGCGGGCTCTTTTAAGGGAATTATATCACTATAAAGCTCTCGATTTTAGTTGTCGCTTCTGGTCAGTTCGAACCAGAGGTTCTCTTCTCCGTCAAAACAAAGCATAAGCACGTCATGGTTGCCGAGAGTGAACGGATATCCTCCCGACAGCTTCAGATTCGCGCCCGGGTTGAACGTGACAGTATCAGTTTCATCGCTTCCCCTGAGTATGATTATTTGTCCATTCTGCCCCTGAGCTACAGGGGGATCTGCCGATACCGTTACCGGACCTCCGCTGCCACGCACCCTTAAGATCTTTCCGGAAAGCATTGCCGACGTTATGCCAGACCCGGCTGATATATCGTGAACTGAAGAGGGAGCAAATACCACTTCTCCGTTGACCGCGAGAGCTCCAAGCGTACCGACCCCGGTTATGTTGGGGAAATCTCCGGGGGCGAGAGCTTCATTTGATACTGCTCCCGAAGCTATTTTTTCGGCGGTCACGGCTGAGGTGGCTATTTTGGTAGAAGTGATGGAAAAATCGGGGATATCGGAGATAGCGGAAGAGGAGACCTCGATAGTCTGGCCTGTTTGAGTGATCATGATATTAGAGCCGGGTTTGATATCTACCGTTCCCGTTAGTCTTGCGGCTTCCTGTGAGGCGATGGAAAGAACAGCTGCATTCAAAGCGAGCTTGTCTGCCGTTACGGCCGAAGTAGCAATTCTTGTCGATGAAATTCCCAATGGCATCACTTCCATAGAGCCAAAAGCATTCTTTCTTATGGTTATATTGTCAGGTTCAGCGCTGCCGGTTCCGCCGGATACGGCAGACCAGTCAAGTCCTGTACCGCTCCACCGCAGATATCTGTCTGCAGCCGGCTCGTTCTCTGTGGATATCGCTCCGGCAGTAACAGCTCCTGTAGCCAGTTTCTCCGCGGTCACGGCTGAGGTGGCTATTTTGGTAGAAGTGACGGAGAAATCGGGGATATCGGCGATAGCAGATGAGGACACTTCTATGGTCTGACCGTCCTGGGAGATGATGATGTTGGAGCCCGCTTTGATATCGACAGCGCCGGTTAGTCTATCGGCTTCCTGTGAGGCGATGGAAAGAACAGC
>CAZRTO010000036.1:0-7268 GCA_964603025.1 uncultured bacterium
ATCATTGTCCAAATTCGTATCATCATTGAAAAACAATATTATTTGAACCCTCTCCCTCAGGGAGAGGGCAGGGTGAGGGTTTATCGATACCGATTTATCTCATCGCGCAGCGTTTTTGCGGCAGTTTCCGGATCGTCGGCGTAGATAATTCCTCTCGAAGAGTTGATTATCGCGCGTTTTTTGTCTTTTGTGGTGCCGTACTTTACGCTTGCTTCCAGGTCGCCGCCCTGGGCGCCCACGCCCGGGATCAGGATCGGCATATCCCCCGCGACGGACCGCACTTCTTTGAGCATTTCTGAGTTCGTGGCCCCGACCACCAGGCCGCAGTTGCCAAAAGTGTTCCATCCGCTGACATGTTCGGCAACATGCCTGTAGAGCGGGGTTTCATCTCCCGAGGCGAGCTGAAAGTCCGAAGACCCCTTGTTGGACGTCAGGCACAGAACAAATATCCCTTTGTCCTTGTAAGTGATGAACGGCTCCAGGGAATCGTACCCCAGGAACGGATTTACTGTCACTGCGTCAGCGTTAAACACCTCAAAAACGCTCTTTGCGTACGCTTTTGCGGTATGGCCGATATCGCCGCGCTTGGCGTCCAGTATCACGGGGATATCTTCGGGTATATATTCTATGGTCTTGATCAGTGCCTGCATGCCGGCGACTCCGTACATCTCGTAAAAAGCTATGTTGGGCTTGTACGCGCAGACAAGATCCTTTGTAAGATCTATTATCCTTTTGTTGAACGCAATGAGCCTCTCTTCGTCGCTTCCGCTCCCGGATATCTTGGACAGGTCCGTGTCAAGCCCCACGCACAGGAGAGAGTTGTTAGTTTCGCAGGCCTTGTCAAGAAGGTTGAGAAAGCTCATTTTGGTTTGAAAGCTGCTCTTTTATGGAGTCGCCTACAGTGTCTCCGATAGTTATTTTTTGCTGCTGCGGCAGGTTCTGCGCTTCTTTCTTCTGCTCGTCCAGCTCGATCTCTTTTATGGAGAGCCCGATCTTTTGCTCGGATTCTTCGATGCGCAGTATCTTTGCCTTGACCACATCGCCTGGTTTCACGGCTTCCGACGGGTTCTGGACGCCCTTTGCCGAGAGCTCGGTGTTGTGTATAAGCCCTTCTATCCCTTCTTCAAGCTCGACGAACGCGCCGAACTTTGCCAGACGCAGCACCTTCACTTCCACTGTCTGTCCGGGTTTGTACTTTTCAGGGACCTTTTCCCACGGGTCCGGCTGGAGCTGTTTCAGGCCGAAAGATATCTTTTTGGAATTCTTATCGATGCCTATTACAAAAACATCGGTTTCCTGTCCAACGGCAAGGACCTTGGACGCGTCACCGACCCTTTTCCACGACAGATCGTTGAGATGTATAAGTCCTTCTATCCCGTTAACGTTGACGAACGCGCCGAACTTTTTTATGCTTGATACCCGGCCTCTTAATACCTGGCCGACCTCGATCTGGTCGAAGAATTTTTCGCGTTCCGCTCTTTGTTTTTCAAACGAACCCTGTCTGTGGGAGAGGATGACCTTGTTCTGGCGGCGGTCAATTTCAAGGACCTTTACCGGCATGGTCTGCCCGACGAATTCCTGAAGCTGCTGTCCCTGATGCCTCGACACCTGAGAGGCGGGGATGAATCCTCTTATCCCGCTTAGGTCTGCCACAAGGCCTCCGGCCACCGCGGAGGTTATTTTGGCGTCAAGCGCCGTCTTGTTCTTAAAACTGTCGTACAGGGACCTCCACTGTGTTTCTATAAGAGCCCTTTTGAGGGAGAGTTCGACATAACCTTCCTTGTTGGAAAGAGCGATTATGTAAACTTCAACTGTGTCGCCGACCTTAAGAGAGTGCTCTCCCAGCTCTTCCGGGCTGATAAAGCCGTCAGACTGGTATTGTATGTCGATCAGCGCGCCGGTCTGTCCGACGTTCACGACTATCCCTTTGACCACGTCCCCGGACTTGTAGGTCTTAAAGGTCTTATCGTATTCGTCCTGAGGCGCCGCCGGAGCTTTTTTTTGTTCTTCCTGACGGTCAGCGGGCCGGTCTTTGGCGACTAGAGGTTCGATCTGTTTTGGTACAGGGATAACGGGTGTTTCTGCGGGTTTTGGGGCTTCTTTTACGAATTCCTTTGAGAGCCGTGTCCCGGCGAGATGGGCCTCGTCTTTCGGAGGTTCTTTCCCGACAGCCGTCCCCCTGGATTCACTCAGGGTCTCGGCTATTAATTGGTCGAGTTCGGAAAGCTCGGCCCTTTCTTTTATGGACTTTATCGCTGTTCCGTGTAATGGTTCTTTTTCTTCGGGGACCGGGGTTGCGGTTTGATCGTTCACTTTTTTGGTTTCCCTCTTATAAATAAAGGATATCATAAGGCAGGTGCTTTTTCAAACACCGTGTTTTTGCGCCGCGAAAAAAACCTATTGACATTTGGCGCTGATAATATAGAATTTATTTTGTAGGCTTTTATGCCGTAATTTTTGCCGCGAAAGAGAGGAAAAGGAAAGCAATTGAAAAGAGGAAAGGTTAGCTACGGGTTCGGACCCCATCTTATGGTCGACTGTTACGGCTGCAACAAAGAAAAGCTTTCCGATATGGACCTGATATTCGACACTTTGGACAAATTCCCCGAGCAGATAGGCATGACCAAGATAATGCCCCCTTATGTGTTCAAATATCAGGGGGTCGTGCCGGAAGATTACGGCATCTCGGGAGTAGTGCTCATCGCCGAAAGCCATATAACCATACACACGTTCCCGGAAAAGCTGCACGCCTTCATCGATATATTTTCCTGCAAGGATTTTGATACTTCTCCGGCCACCGCGTTCATGATAGACCTTTTCGAGGCGTCGAACTACGATGTTCAGCTTTCTTCCCGCGGGGCGGAATTTCCAAGGAACATACAGCGCGCGGCTGAAGTCGTGTCCAAGGAGCGCAGGGCTGTACAGGCCGATCAGCCCAGGATCGTTAATTGAACCACTTTCTCGAAATAGATCCCGGTGAGCGCAGGTTTTCGTCTTCAGGGGTGGTGATCCTGCCGGTCCCGTACGAAGGCACTACAAGCTACGGTAAGGGCACTAAGAACGGTCCTTCAGCCATACTAAAAGCCTCCCAGATAGTCGAGGATTACGACACAGAGCTCGGTTTTGAGCCTTACAAACGGGTCGGGGGCATACATACCGCATCGTCGCTCAGTTTCAAAAAGGACCCCCATCAGGAAGTTTACCGCGCCGTGAAAAAAATACTTTCCGCGGACAAATTTCCTTTGATGCTGGGCGGAGAACATTCGATCACCTATGGTGCGGTAAAGGCAGCGAAGGGATTTTATCCGGACCTTTCCGTACTTCAGTTTGACGCGCACGCGGACCTTAGGGACTCATATCACGGCAATAAACACAGCCACGCTTGCATAATGCGCAGGATAAGGCCGATGTGTCCCGCCGTTCAGGTAGGGATAAGAAGCCAGGACCGAGAAGAAACCGGATATATAAAAGAATACGGCATAAAGAAGAGCATCTTCTACGCGCATGAATATGACGATTCAAAGATTCCGTCCATCATCAGGGGGCTCACTGATAACGTTTATATAACCGTGGACGTTGACGGTTTTGATCCGTCGATAGTGCCGGCCACCGGGACCCCGGAGCCGGGAGGACTTTCCTGGTACCAGGTCTTGAATGTGCTAAGAGAGGTCTTTGCCAAAAAAAATGTGGTTGGTGCCGATGTGGTGGAGCTGGCCCCAAAAAAGGACCTTCATTACGCGGACTATACCATCGCCAAGCTGGTCTACAAGATGATAGGGTATCTCAGTTTGAAGAAATAATGACTCTTCTGGTCCGATTGTAAGGACAATTCATGAATTGTCCTTACAATAACACAACAGCTAACCTTGTATATCTGCGATCGTTTCCCTCAGTCTCTTCAACACAGTCTCTTTCCCTATCAGCTCTACCGTGTCGAACATAGGAGGGGAGTCGGAGCGCCCGGTGAGCGCGACGCGGGCTGGATGGATGATCTTGCCGGCTTTCAGCCCCATCTCGGCGGCAAGCGATCTGAACGCCGGTTCGATGTTCTCTTTGGTGAAAGGCTCGACATCTTTCAGGGCCTCAGCCAGTTTGGAGAGAATATCTTTGGCGCCGGGCTCTTTAAGGTGTTTGTCGACAGATGCTTGGTCGAACTTTACCTCATCCTGAAAGAAAAAGTCGGACAATGGGACCGCGTCATTTAACGTGCGCATCCTTTCCTGAAGACATTTTATGATCTTTAAGATCCTTTCCATGCCTTCCGGAGTATTTTTTAATGCTGTATAGGGCGGATAGGCGGTCCCGAGGGCTTTGTCGCATTGTTCCATAAGCTGTTCGACGGGCATCTGCCTTATATATGTTGCGTTCATCCAGGTGAGCTTTTCCATATCAAAAACCGCCGAGGTCTTGTTGACGTCGCCTATATCGAACAATTCAAGCAGTTCTTTGGCGGAAAAGATCTCCTGGTCGCCGTGTCCCCAGCCCAGCCTGGCCAGGTAGTTGACCATTGCCTCCCGCAGGTAGCCCATATTCCTGTATTCGATGACCGACATGGCGCCGTGGCGTTTGCTCAGCCTGGCCTTGTCGGTCCCCAGGATCATCGGGATATGCGCGAAAAGCGGGACGTCAAATCCGAAAGCCTGATATAAAAGGACCTGGCGCGGAGTATTGGAAAGGTGGTCATCGCCCCTGATGACATGAGTGATACCCATCAAATGGTCGTCCACGACCACCGCAAAGTTGTACGTGGGGAAACCGTCGGATTTTTGTATTACAAAATCGTCGAGAAGGGCGTTCTCGAACTTCACGTCTTTTCTGATCAGATCTTTTACTATGGTCATGCCTTCCCGGGGGGATCTAAGCCTGACTACCCTGCTTTTGCCTTCCTTTTCCAGGCCCTCGACCTGTTCTTTGGTCAGATCCCTGCATTTGCCGCTGTATTTGGGGGGGAGCTTCTTTTCTTCCGCCTCTTTGCGCTGGGCGGCGAGCTCTTCGGGAGTGCAGTAGCAGTAATAAGCCTTCCCTTCGTTCACCAGTCTGGAGCAATGCTCGCTGTAAAGTTCAAGCCTGTCGCTCTGGTGGTGGGGCCCTTCATCCCAGTCCATGCCGAGCCATTTCATGCCTTCAAGTATGGCCTCCACGGCTTCTTCGTTGTGCCTTTGCTGGTCGGTGTCCTCTATGCGGAGTATGAAGCTCCCGCCGTTCTTTCTGGCGAACAGCCAGTTGTACAGCGCTGTTCTCGCGCCGCCGACATGAAGATATCCGGTCGGGCTGGGCGCGAACCTGACGCGCACTTTTGCGTTTGAAGAATCCATGACTATAGTATACAATTATGTGAGTAATATGACAAATAAACTAGCAGTCGCGTTCCTGCGTGCCGCAATTGCATCGTTCTGCATTCTGGCGTCCCTGTGCGATCTTGCCGTGGCTTCC
Organism: uncultured bacterium; assembly: GCA_964603025.1. Lineage (GTDB taxonomy): Bacteria > Margulisbacteria > WOR-1 > JAKLHX01 > JAKLHX01 > CALFCX01. The sequence goes on from CAZRTO010000036.1 coordinate 5,434, forward strand.
TCTTTTCTTGAATCCGTGGTCAAGGACGGCATAGGCGTCCGGCCTCTCGGCATGGGAGGAGCCTTTGTCGCTGTCAGCGATGACGGCAACAGCATTTACTATAACCCCGGAGCTTTGGCTGACGCGCAGGCGCAGTATATAAGAGGCTACATGGACATGAACACGGATGTGTATTTGCGGGACGATTGCTACACCGTCACAGTGCCTCAGGCCGGCTGGGGGTATTGGAACAGGCAGGACAAGTCGGGGAACAGGGCTGATGTGACCGCTTTTTCCTTCGGTTCCAAAGGACAGAACGGCGTGGGCTGGGGTGTTACTTACAAGAACATCGCCTGGGGCGTGGGAGGTGCGGAGTCGCGCGGCTGGACCATGGACGGCGGACTAAAAGCCAGTTTCTCAAAAGAGATCACGGCCGGCATTTTGATCCAGGACCTCCTGAAAAATTCCGCTCCGCTTTCATCCTCCGTGAGGTTCGGCCTGGCGGTCAAGCCTCAGATGATCGCCGACACGGTATTGGCTGTTGAGAGCGAGTTCAGGAACCTAAAATCCAAGGACGGTGCAGATATTTACATGCGTTACGGGGCCGAAACAAAGATAACCGAAACGTTGACCGTCAGGGGAGGGTGGGACCGGGAAAGATTTTCAGGCGGGATAACGGCGGTTTTCCCTTATGTTGTCGCGGATTACGCCATAATAGTGAACACCGACAGGGAGAATACGCAAATGATCGGATTTCGGTTCTCTGACGCCCACTGATCATCTTTTGGCTTTGGACTCTTCCGATATTACCAGGTAGTTGACCTTTTCCGGATAACGCATATTGAGTTTTTGCGCTTTTCCGTCTATGGTCCACAGGGATTCCTTTTTAGCGGCCTCCGCGGCAAGCTCGCGGTTCTCGTTCCTCAGCTTTTCCGCTTCCTTTCTCAGTGACGCGGTGCGGTAACCGACCTGAGCGATCCTCGCGCTGATATAGATGTTGATCGCCAGTACGCTTATCAGCAGGAACACAAAAGGGAATATTTTGTTCTTCATATCTTTTCCGCCACCCTCAGCCTGGCGCTCCGCGCCCGGGGATTGGCGCTTATTTCTTCCCCGGAAGGATAAACAGGCTTCTTTGTAAGTATCTTCAGGTTTTTTTTATGGCCGCATACGCACAAAGGAACGCCGCTTTCACAGACACAGTCGGAAGCCCCTTTTTTGAAGGCCTCTTTTACCAGTCTGTCCTCAAGGCTGTGATACGATATTACAGCAATGCGGCCGCCTTTTTCAAGGGCTTCGACACTGTCTTGCAGCGCTCTTTTTATGCTTCTCATCTCATCGTTGACGGCTATTCTGACCGCCTGGAACACTCTCGACACAGAATCGAGCGCTCTCCTGGACGGCACGGCTTTTTTAATGATATTCGCGAGTTCCGTTGTGCTGCTGATCGGCCGGTTGTTGATCACGGCCGCGGCCACTCTTTTTGAGAAATGTTCCTGCCCGTAGAGTGAGAATATGTCCGTGAGTTCTTTCTCTGTATATCCGTTTATTATGTCCGCGGCGGAAAGCCCGGACGTTTTGTCCATTCTCATGTCCAGGGGGCCTTCCTTTCCGTAGCTGAACCCCCTGTAAGGCATGTTTATCTGGTGTGACGAAACCCCAAGATCAAATATGATCCCTTTCACGGGGGGTATGTTCATTGACTTCAATATCTCTTTTATGTCCGCGAAATTGCTCTTTACGAAGATAGCGTATCCCTCGAGGTCCGCGAGGCCTGTTTCGCACTGTTTCAGGGCTTCGCTGTCCCGGTCTATGGCTATCAATTTTCCGCCGGGCATGATCCTTTCAAGGATCGC
>CAZRTO010000036.1:7368-14980 GCA_964603025.1 uncultured bacterium
ATTCTATCTTATATTGAAACTCCCGTTCAACTGGGATATATTTACCTTAATGATACTCGACGACATAATAGCGGTAAAAAAGAAAGAGGTCTCAGCCCTGTATGAAGATCATGGGATATCCTGTTTCGCGGATAGGGCCGTCCCCTCCGAGAAGGATTTTGCCGCCTCGATAAAAGAGCCGGTATCCCTTATTGCTGAGGTAAAAAAAGCTTCGCCGTCGGCAGGGGTGATAAAAAATGATTTTGATCCGGTCCGGATCGCGCTCGCTTATGAAAGGGCAGGAGCAAAGGCGGTCTCCGTCCTGACCGACAAGGGATTTTTTATGGGCGATATAAAATATCTCGAGGATGTATCATCTTCCGTAAAACTGCCGGTGTTAAGAAAAGACTTCATCATTGACGAGATCCAGGTCTACGAAGCCAGATGCTTCGGAGCGGATGCTGTGCTCCTGATAGCCGCGGTCCTGACCGACAGGGACATCAACAGGTTTTCGGCCATTGCCCGGGACCTGTCCATGGGAGTGCTCTTGGAAGTGCATGAAGAAAAGGAACTTGAGCGGGCGCTCGGATGCGGGGCCCGTGTGATCGGGATAAACAACAGGGACCTCAGGACTTTTAAGGTCGATATAGAGACAACTATCTCCCTCATGTCGCTAGTGCCGGATGAACAAGGCTATGTGATGGTCTCGGAAAGCGGCATAAAAAGTCCCGATGATGTCAGAAGGCTGAAGGATTCTGGGGTGAACGCGGTCCTTGTGGGGGAGGAGCTGATGAGGTCAGGGGATATATCCTCCAGAATAAAAGAGCTGGGGCTTTGATATGACGCAAATCAAGATCTGCGGCATTACCTGTCTTGGGGACGCTCTGCTTGCCAGGGATCTTGGAGCCGATGCGGTCGGCTTTGTATTTGCTGAAAGTCCCCGGCGCATATCGGTGGCCAAAGCCGCTTCCATCTGTTCAAAGCTCGGGTCCTCTATCTCCAAAGTGGGGGTCTTTGTCGACCAGGGCGCGGAAGAAATAAACTATGCCGTAAAAAAGTGCGGTCTTGATTATGTGCAGCTTCACGGGGACGAAGAGCCGGGTTTTTGCGGTAAGATCGATGCGCCCGTGATAAAAGCCTTCAGGGTGAAGGGCCGCCTCTCTCAGAGGAGATTAAAAGAATATAAGGTTGCCGCGATACTGCTCGATACTTATGACAGCGCCTCCCGCGGAGGCACGGGCAGGACCTTTGATTGGAAGCTCGCCCTGCCGGCAAAAAAGGCGGGGATGCCGCTGATCCTGTCCGGAGGGCTCAACGCGGACAATCTGGCCCTCGCCATAAAAAAGGTCAGGCCAGATGCGGTGGACCTGTCCAGCGGTGTCGAGTCCGGGCCCGGGAAAAAAAGTGCGGTAAAGATGAAAAAGGCCATTGCAATCGCTAAGCGCGGCTGTATAATTTGATATAAGGAGGGCTAAAAGATGGAAAACAAAAGCTTCCGCGAGTCTAAAAAAGACCTCCAGTTCATAGTCAACGACGGGATCGTCTACAACAAACGCGACATAATGTACCTTCTCTGGGACCTCGGTTTTATCTCATACTTTGAGGTCGAAGGCGAAAAAGTGCTCAACCGCGGCAAGGGATATATTATGCGCGTATCGGCCAACAGCGACGACCCCACGTTCTTTTTGAACGGCAGGATATATATAAACGTCAGCAGCATTGACTATCTCAAGGTCCGCAAGATAAAAGAGTTCTCAACCATGTACGAGCTCTATTGCGATAAGCGGGTCATAAAGATCATTCCCGACAACAAAAAACAGGCCCACCCGCCTTTCAGATACATAGCTGATGCCATGGTAGGGATCGATGTAATGACCGAGGAAGAAATGCCTCCGGAGGGTTTTGACGATCAGCCGGGCGGGTACAGGGATATGCCTCCCTCCTGATATCCGAATGCCCGGAACAATTGTTCCGGACACTCGGACCGGGGAGCTTTTGAGAGCTCAATTAACGTCTATTTTGATCTCCTTGGGTTTGGCGTCTTCACTTTTCGGGACAGTGACGTTCAGAACCCCTTCTTTATAGGCCGCTTTAATGCCTTTGGCATCGACCGAATGCGGCAGCGCAAAACTTCTCATGAATGACCCGAAGCTCTTTTCTTTTTTTACGAAATTCTTGCCCTTCTCTTCTTTTTCCTCTTTTCTTTCCCCTGAGATCGAAAGGGTATTGTTCTCGATCGCTATCTTGATGTCCTCTTTTTTCATGCCCGGTATGTCGGCTTTTATGATGTATTCATTCTCTGATTCCGTGATATCCACCGGAGGCATCCATCCGATGACTTTGGCCTGCGGGCCTCTTGCCGAAAGGTAGTTGCCGAATATCCTGTTTATATTGTCCTGTATGTCGAAAAGATCGTCCGCCGGGTTCCATCTTATCAGATCAGTCATATAAGTGATCCTCCTTTTATTGTTTTTTTGGGTCCTCGGCCTGGCTCCCGTTATTATTGTCCAATAAACTTGCCAGACCTTCTTTGAGAGAGAGTAGCGCAAGCAGATCAGACATGTATATCACCTCCTTTTTAATATGATGTGTCGTAAGGATGAAGCAGTTTGTCGAAGTGTTGGGCTATAAAAGCATCAGGTCTATGATATTCTCTTCATCCTTGCCCAATCTTTCAGCGAGCTTAAGCAGGGCGTTGACCCCGTATATGTTAAGCCTCCACTTATCCATCAGCTTCATTATCTTCTTCAGGAGCTCTATGTCATCCTGAGAATAGTACCGGACATTGTTCTTTCTCTTGGGTTGCACGAACCCTTCTTCGTCGTACACGCGCAGGGTCCTGGGATGGCAATTTAGTATTTCCGCGGTTATCGATATGGTATAGACCGGCATTTCCTTTTTGTGCAGCATCTCAGGAGCCTCTCAATAAATAAGTATAACACTTAACAAAAATTTGTCAAGCTTGTCAGTCGTTATATCTCTCTTTGAGGAAGTCCGCGGTAGTGAGCGTGAGGGATAGTATTATCGGCCCCATAAAAAACCCAATCGGCCCCATAAGAAATATCGCGCCGAAGATGCTGAAAAAAATGAGCAGTGGATGAAGCCGCGAACCCTGGCCGACTAGCACCGGCCTGAAAATGTTCTCTACCGAGCCCATGAGCGCGCCGCCCCACAGGATCAGCGCAGCTCCTTTAAAAGGAGAACCCGTGGCAATAAGGATGATCGCGGCCGGCAGCCATACCGTTGACGGCCCGATAACAGGGACTATGCCGAAGATCGCCATCACCACTCCCCACATTACCGGAGAGGGCATTCCGAGAAGATAGAATCCAAGCGCGCCCAATGCGCCCTGTACAAGCGAAATGATTATGCTGCTGAACACGGAAGCTCGTACAGTTTCTTTTATCTTGCTCAGCAGATGCCTGGTCTCGGTGCTTTTGAAAGGAGAAAGGTCTTTTACGGTATTGAGTATTGAGTCTGATTCCCTTAGCATGAAATATACGCTTATGAGAACTATGAACACTTCGAGTATGAACCAGAAGACGTTCCTTGCTATCACCAGTGTGTTCGCTGCAAGATATTTGGCCGAAGCCTCCGCAAGTTGATATGCACTCTTGAGAATGTCGACTTGAAACACCTCCAGGTGTATTTCGATCACGGGAAAATATTTCTGGAATTGCGGATGCTGGGTAACTATGCCCAGGGAATGTGAAAGGGTGTTCCTGATGGTCATGCCGGAAAGAGCACCCGCAGCCTCGTTCACTTCAGAAAAAAGCTGAAGGCTGAGGAACATGAGAGGGATGACAATTGCAAATACTATCAATACGGTGCTGATCCCGGCCGCAAGGCTTTTTGAGCCGAGTTTTTCTCTCAGAAACCCGTTAAAAGGACTGGCAAGCACGGCCAGCATGCCCGCGACAGCAATCGGCCTGTAGAATGGCCATAATATCGCCGTAAGGAGTACCAGAAGCATACCGAAAAGTATAAAGAATGCCACGGTCCTTATATTACTCTGCTTTTCCATCTCAAGCATTATTCTATCAGATTATGCGGGAATGTCGAGAGATTTAAAGATATACTATGTCGTCCGAGTAATACATAGAGAGAAAGAGCAAAAGGTAGTCCTTGAGCTGTCTGGTGATCAGGAAGTTGTTCTTTACGTGCTCCCTGCCGTTCTCGCCTAGTTTTTTGGCGTAAGAAGGCGCGTTAAGGAGCTGCTTTATCGAAAAAGCGGCTCCTTCAACCGAATTGCACAAGAGTCCGGAGAACTTGTGCTTGATCTGATGGGGGATGCCGCCTACATTGGATGCGACCACCGGTTTTCCTTTCCAGAGCGCTTCCGAGACGGTGAGCCCGAACCCTTCTTTGAGGGACTTTTGGATGACAACTGTTGAAGCCCTCTGGAGCGCGTTTATCTCTATATCATTTTGCGCCATCAGGAGTATATGTATGTCAGCGTCATTCCCGGCGGCTTCTTTTACCTCGTCCAGTACCATCTGACCTTCCGGATCGTCGGCCGCTGTCCCGCCGGCCAGTATGAGCGAACAATCAATGTGTTTTTTTACCATTTTAAAGGCCTTGATCACCCCGACGGGGTCTTTTAACCTGTCAAACCTTGAGATCTGCGTAATTATGGGTTTGTCGGCCGGCACGCCGTATTTTTCCAGTGTCTTGTCTATGGTCTCCTGGGGAAGTTCGATGTTCTTATCGCTCAGCGGATCTATGGAGGGGGATATCAGGAACTGCCTTATGCTGAGCTCATGGGAGAATATCGGCGATGAAAATACCGCAGAATCATATTTTGATATATAGCTCTCAAGGAATTTCCAGAGTTTTTCGTCGGGCTTTGATACATCGACATGGCATCTCCAGGCCCACTTGTTGTCCTTTTTCTTTTCTACAAGCGTTATCGGCTGGGGATCGTGGACAAAGACCACATCTCCGTATATCTCCAGTTCCGCGGCGTTCTGGCGGCCGGTCTCAAGGAATATCTCGAATTCCTTTTCCGATATCTCTTCGGTGCTTCCGTGAAGCGCGTTATGGAATTTTTTTGTGACGGAAAAGAACTGCTCGCCGCCCTTGATGACGTCCCATTTTGTGTTGACCCCAAGCTCCCTCATAAGAGGGATCATCCTGTTAAGTATCTCGGCGACGCCGCCTCCGACAGATGTTGAATTTATCTGCTGGATGGATCTTCCTTTCAGCCGGTCGGCTATATGCCTGAGGTCGTCTATCGAAGACTCGCCGATTATCTCAGAATAATCCTCTATTTTTGCCATTTAGGTCTTTATCCTCTTTCTTATCATCTTTATCATGGTGTTCCTCAGATTGTCCAGAGTGTAAGTGTACGGGTCCAGCCTTGAGATGCTTTTTGCCAGGTCCGCGTCCCCGACGGACATCTCGATCCAGTTGGAGAAATCGTTCTCTCCTTTTTCAAGACGCAGACGAGCCTCGAATACATGGAAGTATATCGAGTCTATCGTGATCTTTTCAAGTATATCCGCAAATTCTTTCAGGTCATTGGCGATATGGTTGGTCGGGATCACAAAGCTCAGCGCTTTTATAAAATGGAACTCATCCCCGGGGTCGGCGAATTTTTTTCTTGAAGTGGGATGTGCCTTGGCATAATCTGATACGGTCGATACTATCTTTTCCCTGAGGCTTCTTATCGTGGAGAACTGTATCGTGTCTATGCTTGCCAGCATTTCGCCGAGCTGTTCTTCGTTCAGGGATTTTGTGACCCAATAGGCAAAATCGTTTGGAGGTTCCGGGGAGAGATATTGATGCTGCTGGAGGTATCTGTGCGTGTGGTAGTATATGCAGGATCCCTTGACGGTTTTTAGGAGCCTCAGGAACTCCCTGAGGTTTTTTGCCTTCAGCCCGGTCAGCTCCGACAGGTGCAGCCTTGTTGAAAAACGGAAAGGCTCTCTTGCTTTGGTCGCCGCTTCTGTCATCTTTTCTTGTTCCTTTGTTCTATCATTTTTACCAGCGAACGCACTTCCCGATGATCCTTCAGGTAGTAGGTCGCCAGAGTTTTTTTGGGTTGTCCTACGAATATAGAGAGCCCTTTTTTCTTTAAGACCGAAAAAGCGTCTTCGTCCGTCCTGTCATCACCCAGATAAACGGGATAGTAGCCTTTGAACCTGCGCATGAGCACTTTTACGGCATTGCCCTTGTTCCAATTTTGTTTCGGCCGTATCTCGATCACTTTTTTCCCCGAGGAAAGCCGGAATGTTTTTTTGTTGACGGCATCCCTAATTTTTGATATTAGGATCTTTTCGCAGGAGGGATCCGCAAGCCTGAAGTGAACGCTTATCGAAAGACTTTTATCCTCTACCAAGACTCCTTTATGGTCGCAGAGACTTTTTGATAGCTTTTCAAACAAAGTCCTGAGCTCTCCGGAAAGAGCTTTCGCTTTCTTATGGACAAAGCCTATCCCAGGGCCCTCGATCTCGAGTCCGTGATTTCCGGCATAGAATATGCCCTTTATTGCGGCCATTTTCTTGATCTCCGAGAGGGAACGGCCGCTTATGAAGGCAAACCTGAGGGACGGGCTGCGTGCGGCTTTTTCGAATAATTTTCTTGATGTCCCCGAAAGAACTGCCTGAGCCGGAGTCTTTGCTATGGGAACGACCGTTCCGTCGTAGTCCATCATAAGAAGGACCTTTTCTTTCTCCAGAAGGCTCTTGAGTGATCTTGTTTCTTCAAAAAAGTGCTTCATGGCTCTCTCTTTATTGAGGTCAGGTCGGTCACTATTGCTGCCGCCCATTTATAGATATTGTTTTCTTCTATAATGTTTCTCATGTTTTCCATCCGTCTTGTTTTTTCCTCTTCAGGCATCTCGCACGCGGCTTTTAGGGCATCGGCAAAATCCTCTATGGAATAAGGATTGATCTGTATCGCGTCCGAGAACTCTTTTGAAGCCCCTGTGAATTTGCTAAGGATCAGCACCCCGGAGAGGTCGTTCTTTGAGGCCACGTATTCTTTTGAAACCAGGTTCATGCCGTCATGCAGCGAGCTGACTATACAGATATCGGCGAGTGCGTAGAAGGGCTTAATCTCCTCCTGTGAAAAATGCCGCTTCAGGTATATTATCGGTTTCCATTTGTCCGTGGCGTATTTAGCGTTTTTCTTTTCTATGATATCTTCGATCTCTTTTTCAAGATCGCTGTATCTTTTTATATCTGTCCTGCTGGGGGACCCCAGCTGCACAAAAACAAACTTTCCGATATACTCGGGATTCTTTTCCAGGAACCTGTCCACCGCCAGAGCCCTTTCGGCTATCCCTTTGGTGTAGTCTATCCTGTCCACGCCCACGGCGACGATCTTGTCCTTAAGGTTAAGTTCCGAGCGGATCTTTTCAGCCTGTTCCGGGGATGCGGCCATATTGCCCCTGTAATAGTTCATGTCGATGCTTATCGGGTACGGCCTGATCAGGGTCTCTTTGCCCGCGCGGATTATGCAGAACCTTTCATTGTCCACCTTGCTCTCTAGAAGCCGGTTAGCGGTTTCCATGAAATTGTTGCAGTGGTACTGCACATGGAAACCGATAAGGTCGCTGCCCAGCATCCCGTCAAGGATCTCCTCCTGGTACGGGCAGATAGAAAACACCTCAGGGTTCGGCCACGGGATA
>CAZRTO010000037.1:0-4133 GCA_964603025.1 uncultured bacterium
ATTTAGATATGCAATCTGTCAAGACACTTTATAAGATCGGTTACGGGCCTTCCAGCAGCCATACAATGGGCCCCGGGTTTGCCGCAGAGAGATTCGCTTCCGATATCCCCGCGGCACGTTCCTACAGGGTTACCCTTTACGGCAGCCTTGCCGCGACCGGGAAGGGCCACTTGACCGACGTATCCTTAAAAAGGTCCTTTTCTCCAAAGCCTGTCGACATATTCTGGGAGCCGGGGGTAGTCATGAGCAGGCATCCAAATGCCATGAAGCTGGAAGCCGTCGGGGATTCCGGATCCGTCATATCCGAAAAAACGGCCTATAGTATCGGCGGGGGAGAGATAGTTTGGGAAGGTGGCCGGGATGTGAAAGAGCCGGAACTGATATATGACCTTAATACGATGGATGGGATACTATCCTATGTGTCAAAAGGCAGATTGTCTTTGTGGAACTATGTTTACAGGAACGAAGGCAGGGATATAAAGGATTATTTCGGAAATATCTGGATAGCCATGCAGAATACGGTGGTTTCCGGACTTAATTCGGACGGGATACTTCCCGGAGAACTGGGATTGAATAGAAAAGCGGGAGACTATTTTGCAAGATCTTTCGGTCTCGGCAGGCCTCATAGTGAAAAAGCACAGGTGTTCTCGTTCGCGCTTGCGTGCGCTGAACAGAACGCTTCGGGCGGCAAAGTAGTTACGGCTCCCACTTGCGGATCGAGCGGGGTTCTTCCCGCCGTGCTTTATTATTTCAAGTATTCAAAAAAGCTTTCCGACAGGATGATCATTAACGCTCTTGCCACAGCAGGCCTTATTGGAAATCTTGCGCGCACCAATGCTTCAATATCCGGTGCGGAAGTCGGATGCCAGGGAGAGATAGGCGTGGCCTGCGCGATGGCCGCCGCCGCTGCGGCGCAGATAATGGGCGGATCGCCGGCACAGATAGAGACCGCGGCCGAGATGGGTATCGAGCATCACCTGGGGCTCACCTGCGACCCCGTATGCGGGCTGGTACAGATACCGTGTATTGAGCGCAATGCTGTTGCCGCGGGCACGGCGCTTGACCTGGCCGCGCTTTCGCTCCTTTCCGACGGCAGACACAGGGTATCTTTTGACAAAGCGCTCGAGACCATGCTGGAGACGGGCCGTGACATGAAATCTAAATACCGCGAAACCTCTGAGGGCGGCCTGGCGGAGCATTTTTTGCAATCTTCCCGTTAATCTTCCGATAATAATATGTAAGAGGGATATATTTAGAAAAGGAGGCCTCTATGCTGTCCTTAGCTTTTATTCGATGTGTGTCCGGATTAAACAAAATAGCTGGCTCTAATAGCACTTCTTCCGGATTAATGCCTGCATATGTTGGTGTTTCGATGCGGCCTTCAGGGCTTTATGCCAACAGTAAGATGAACCATATGTGTTCTGCTGCGAAAGATCCGGGCTCCGGAACCAAAATTAATATCGTTTCCGGAGATCAGATCGTTTCAGATCTATTGAAGGATCGCTGTGCCAGATCCCTCGCCAGCGACGGCGCTGTTATAGATTGGAAATGCTTTTTTCAGGAGAGATGTGGCAATATTCCAGCCAGCTTTTTGGTGAGGGCTTTTATGAAAGGGGAGACAGCGGGAGGTGTGGATTTTTGGATAGATAATAACGCAGACGAGGCTCGGGCCGTTATAAGTTATTCGTTCGGAGGAGCCAAGTTCGAAGATCTAATAGCTGGTAGTGGATCTGTCAAGGGGTTGGGTTCTTTTGCTGCTATATTTTCCAACATAAACGAAAAATATCGCGGGATGGGGACCAGTCTTGTTGGTATTGCTGCGAGAATAGCAAAATCTCAAGGTAATACAACTCTCTGTGCCGACCATGTTCGCCAGGATGCAACAACTTTTTTCGGAAAAGTCTTTGATTACACGACCAGTTGGGTTGAGGAAGACGAGTTCCTCGGTTGGCCAACTTCAAAAGAAGTAACGTCCTATTATCTGAACCTGACGAAAGACCGCCTCCCTCCGATAGAGATCACTAAAAAATAGGGGCAGAACCGTTTCCAAATAATAGTTTGATATAATGATTGTATATTTCCGGCCCTATGGTCTAATGGCTAGGACACGACCCTCTCAAGGTCGAAGTACGGGTTCGATCCCCGTTAGGGCTATAAATTTTGCTGCGCAAAATTTAAGGATAAGAATGAAGGAGAAGAAGTAAGGCGTTAAGGCAACAAATACCTGAACTGGATGAACAGCAAAATTTATTCTTAATTAAAGATCCCCGATTCGATCGGAGCGAGTGAGATCTCCGTTAGGCCTGTCAAACGTATCCGTCATCCCTCTTGCACATCCCGCTGTTATGTTGTTAAATTAGAATGATATGAGAAAGTTATTATTGTTGCCGGTTTTGGCGATAGCTCTCCTGTCCGGCTGCGGCGCGCGCCAGGACAAACTCAAGATCGCGATGAGCCTGAGCGAGGACGAATGGAAAGTTATGCGCGAGAAGGTGATCCCTGCCTTTGAGAAAAAGGAGAAGATCGCCGTGGAGGCTGTTCAGGTCGAAGCTTCTGATCTGCCTCTGCTGCTGGAAGCCATGGACAGGGCCGGAAGCATGCAGATAGACCTGTTCGCCCAGGACAACATGCAGCTGGCTGTTCTGACCGACAGGAACCTTGTCGAAGACCTGAGCACTTATGAGAACATCATTCCTGCCAGCGTCCCCAGGGCTCTTGTATCAAACCTGCGTACCGGCGACAGATTGTATTTCATGCCTTACCGGCCCAATGTCCAGATCACCTATTACAACAAGGCCAAATTCGATAAGTACGGGATCAAGCCACCACGCGACTGGAATGAATTGCTGGCCGTAGCTAAAAAGTTCAAGCAGAAAGAAAAGACCGGCAAGGTGCTGTTCCAGGCATGGGGAGGGGCGCCGACCGCCACCCAGGTCTACGAGTGGGTGGTCAGCGCCGGAGGAGATCCGTTCAAGTTCAATGACCGCGGCTGCGTCAGGACTTTTGCGTTCCTTCAGAAGCTGTGGCCGTACCTGTCTTTGGATTCGCGCAGGGCCAAGTTTGATACCACGAACGAATACCTGGACAAGGGATCCGCTTATTTGGCCCAGAATTGGGCATCCGGTATAAATACATTCAGGGATCAGGGAAAAGACCGCATAATTACATATCCCGGTTTCCGCGGCCCGAGAAAACACGCTCACGTGATAGGCGGTGAAGTCCTTGGCATACCCAAGGGTACCGCAAAAAAACAACAGGCCCTGGCGTTCATCAAGCATCTCCAGTCCAAAGAGATACAGGAACTGTTGGTCTCCGAACTGGGCTGGCCGTCGATCAGGACGGACGCTTACACGCGGGTGGAGCCTTGGATGAAGCCTCATTACGACTCGGTAAACCAGGCCATGCGGCACGGCATTTACAGAAAGAACGCCGCTTACTGGAATGAATACGAAAAACTGGTCAATGAAGCTTTTGTAAGTATCGTGATCCGGGGCGAGCCGGTCAAGCCGGCCCTTAACAGGTACGCGAAAAAGATGGCCGAACACACAAAGAAATGAAAGCGGGAGATTCTTCCGCTGATCAGGCCGGTCGGGCGCCCATCATAGTATTTCAATGATCTTTCGCATCACTTCTATCGTGTCGCCGTGCTCAGCCTGGTTGTTGAATACAAATACCACTGTGGCTTTTGTCTTTGGGTTGTGCATGGCCATGCTTATGTAGCCCGGCAGGCCTCCGTTGTGTCCTATATAGCCCTCAAGAGTGAATATGCCCAGTCCGTATTTGAGCGACGGAATAGTCTTTGATTCCATGTCGACCCATTCGTTCATCCTTTTTTTCTGGAGTTCGGCGCCCAGAAAAGTGCCGTCGCAGAGAGCCTCGGCATATCTTTTCATGTCGAAAAGGTTCGATACCATGCCTCCTGCCGCCCAGCCCCAGGAAACGTTCTCGCTGCTCCAGTCGACAAGCTTGCCGTCATCGGTCATATATCCGTGGATGTAGCTTCCTTCGGGTGTTTGGGAAAGCGGATAATACGTATCTTTCAATCTCAGTCTGTCAACGATGCGTTTTTGGACCTCGTCCTCGTATTTGTTGCCGGTGACTTTTTCAATGATCATGCCGAGGAGTATATAGTT
>CAZRTO010000037.1:4233-6360 GCA_964603025.1 uncultured bacterium
TATCACGGTGGCGGTCATTGTTTTTGTGTTGCTGCCGATACGGAACCTGTCCGAGACCTTTGCTTTTCTGCCTGTTGATATATCCGCCGTTCCGTAGGCTTTTACATAGCTGCCTTTTCCCGGTACCCATATCCCGACGACGGAAGCAGGAGCATTATATTTCTCCATGTGTTCCAGGAATATACTGTCTATTTTTCCGGAAGTGACTTTGGACAGAGGCTTTTGCGGGTTGAACCAGAAAAAAGACAGCAGGATAATGGCTGCGACCGCGGCAAGGACCGGCAATTTAAGTTTCACGATGATCCTCCTTGACGAGTATTATAACAGACCTGCGCCGGAGTTTTGCCACCGGTATACGGGGGTGTTATAATTAAGCCATGAAAAAACTGTATATAGCGGTGATCGGAGAAAGCCGGGCCAGCAGACAGAACTATGCTTACGGGGTCGAGGTGGGAGAGCTCCTGGCAAAGCACGGAGCCATAGTTTTTTGCGGTGGCAGGGGCGGAGTGATGGAAGCGGTCTGCAAGGGCGTGAAAAAAGGCGGCGGTTTGACGGTCGGGATACTGCCCAGCGGCAAGAGATCGGAGGCCAATGACTATGTGGATATCCCTATCCCCACCGGCATAGGCTGGGCCAGGAACAAGATCGTGGTCAAAAGCGGCCAGGTAGTGATCGCCATTGGCGGCAGTTACGGTACTCTTTGTGAAATAGCTTACGCGCTCAGCTATGAGATCCCCGTGATAGGCCTCAATACATGGAAAATGGTCAAGAAGACGCACAAGAACATTCCCGTGAAATACGTCAAGACGCCGCAGCAGGCCGTCGACCTGGCGATCATGATCGCAAAAAAACAAAAACCTGAACGCTCAAAAAAGCGCTCAGGATAATGATAAGCTTTAAAAGCATGCACGGCGATCTAAAAAGAACAGCGTCCGAAGAAAAAGTCTCAATATCATATGTCACAAAAGGGCTTAAAGAAGGCACTATCGTCATTCCCCACAATCCCGTCCATAAATACTGCAGGCCGACAGGCATAGGCAGAGGCCTCCGCACAAAAGTGAACGCCAATATCGGTACTTCCCAGGATTATCCTTCGCTATCTCAAGAATTAAAAAAACTCGAGGTCTGCATAGAAGCCAAAGCCGATACCGTGATGGATCTAAGCACCGGCGGGAATATTGACAGGGTGAGGAAAGAGATTATCAAGAACAGTCCTCTTCCCGTGGGTACGGTGCCCATTTATCAGGCGGTGGCTGAAGCCAGAGGGCTGAATAATCTTACCGCTGATATTCTTTTTGACACGGTAGAAAAGCACGCCTCCGACGGGGTTGACTTTATGACGATACACAGCGGCGTCAATCTTGCCGTTTCAAAAGTGATAAATAAGAAAAAGCGCCTCATGGGGATCGTAAGCCGAGGAGGCGCGATGCTTTATGCCTGGATGCGCAAGAACAGAAAAGAAAATCCTCTTTACGAGCAATTCGACAGGCTTTTATCGATATTAAAAAAATACAAAGTCTGTCTTAGTCTAGGCGACGGCCTGCGGCCCGGATCGATATGGGATTCCGGGGATGCCGGGCAAATAGGGGAGCTCAAGGTGCTTGGCAGCCTAGCCAGGCGTGCCCGCAAAGCCGGTGTGCAGGTGATCATAGAAGGTCCAGGTCATGTGCCGATAAACGAGATCGTCGAACAGATGAAACTAGAAAAAAAACTGTGTAGCGGAGCGCCTTTTTATGTGCTTGGGCCGCTGCCGACGGACATTGGTGCGGGTTACGACCATATAACTTGCGCGATCGGCGGCGCGCTGGCGGCAAGCGCAGGCGCCGATTATCTCTGTTATGTCACCCCTTCGGAGCACCTGGGACTGCCTTCCGTTGAGGACGTGAGAGAAGGCATCATTGCTTCGCGCATCGCCGCACATATCGGCGACATCGCCAAGGGCGTTCCGGGAGCCAAGGAAAAAGACCTTGCGATGTCAAAGGCCAGAAAGGCGCTCAATTGGGGAAAACAGATTATGCTGGCGCTGGATCCGGTCAAGGCGAAAAAATATCACGACAATCTCTCCTCAGGCCGCAAAGACGTCTGCACTATGTGCGGCGATTTTTGCGCGATGAAAGTGTTTGGCGG
>CAZRTO010000037.1:6460-14882 GCA_964603025.1 uncultured bacterium
ATGAAAGTAGCCATCACCCACGATTGGCTTGTTTCCCGCGGAGGCGCGGAAAAAGTACTTGAATCGCTCCTCGAAGTGTTCCCGGGAGCCGATGTGTACACCTCTGTTTGCGACAGGAACCAGCTGCCCCCGGAATTTAACGGCGTAAAAATATCCACGTCATTTATACAAAACCTGCCTTTTGCCGTGCAAAAATACCGCTCTTATATAGGGCTTATGCCCGCGGCCTTTAAAAGCTTTGACCTGAGAGGGTACGATGTCGTGATCTCAAACTCGCATGCCTGCGCCAAGTGTATACGCGTTCCGTCCGGGGCGGCGCATATATGCTACTGCCTGACCCCCATGCGATACATATGGGATATGTACGGAGATTATATGAGATACGAAAAGACCGGGCCTCTTGTCAGGCTGCTGGCTCCAGCTGCCGCCGCGTACCTCAGGAGAATGGATGTGTCCTCCGCCGCCGGCGTGGACGCTTTTGCGGCCATCTCTGGCTTTGTGTCCCAGAGGATCAGGAAATACTACGGCCGTGAAAGCGCGGTCATTTTTCCTCCGGTCGAGACCGGACGATTTTCACTGTCACAACAGACCGGAGATTATTTTCTGGTGGTCTCAAGGCTGGTGCCTCAAAAAAGAACGGACGCGATAATAAAGGCCTTCAATGAACTGAAGCTGCCGCTCAAGATAGTCGGGACAGGCCGGCAGGAGCCGGAACTCAAAAAACTGGCAGGGCCCAACGTGGAATTCCTGGGATATGTGTCCGAAGAGGAAAAGGCCGGGCTTTTATCAAGATGCAGGGCTCTCGTGTTCGCGAGCCTGGAGGATTTTGGGATAGTGCCGGTGGAGGCCATGGCTTCCGGAAGGCCGGTGATAGCCTACGGCGCCGGCGGAGTGCTGGATACCGTGGTGCCGGGAGAGACAGGGATACTATTTTCCGAGCAGACACCTGAATCGATAGCCGGGGCCGTGTTAAAATTCGAGAAGATGGACATCGATCCGGTACATATAAAAAGATCAGCTGAAAGGTTCGGGAAAGAGCTTTTTAAGCAGGAGATCAAAAAGTTCGTTCTGGAAGCCGCGGCCGCACCCGAAAAAAGGAGCGGCAGGTGAAGATAAAAAGGACGTTCTTTTTCAATATACTGCTGATGTTCTTCGATGTGCTGGCGATCAACGCATCTTTTATCCTGGGGGATTTTCTCAAGCACCGCTATGTGGACCCTCCTATGCTTGTGGCCGCCCAGAACTCAAGGCTGCTCTTGTTCGCCACGGTCACCATGCTGGCGTTCTTCAACCTTTTCAGGCTGTACGATACAGGACTGAAGCGCTCAGAGGTGGATGAGGTCGGGGCGGTAGCCGGGGCGCTGACCGCGGGGATGCTGTTCTTTGAGTTCATGACGCTCTTTTACAGGGACATGATATTCAAAAGAATGACCATATTCTACGCCTGGATATTCTCGCTCGTTCTTATCGTGGTTTTCAGGCTATTGTTCATCCAGTTCAGGAAATGGCTTTACAGAAGAGGGGTCGGGGTGTCCAACATCCTGGTGATCGGCACCGGAGAAGAGGCCCGGTTGCTCATGCAGCGGATCAAAGGACATCCGGAAATGGGCCTTAATATAACGGGTTTCCTGCGTCTCAAAGACGAGCCCGGGGCTTTTGCCGATGCGGGCATGAATATCCTGGGAGATGTATCCGAGCTGGAGGGCCTAATAGTCAAGCTTGGGATCAACAGTGTGATATTTGCGGTCTCCGACGCTCCGAATCAGCTGATAATGGACCTGGTTGAGAAGTGCGAGCTGAACAAGGCCGAGTTCAAGTTCGTTCCGCGTGTGCTGGACATAATAGAATCCCGCGTGAGTTCCGACGAGGTCGTGGGCGTTCCTCTCATCACAGTGAAAGAGATCAAACTGTACGGATTGAATGCTTTGCTCAAAAGAGTGTCGGATCTGGTCTATTCCGCGGTCCTGCTGGTGTTTGCCGCGCCAGTTATCGGGCTGATAGCCCTGCTGATAAAGCTGGATTCTCCCGGCGGGGCCTTCTTTGTGCAGAGAAGAGTGGGGCTGGGGGGCAGGGAGTTTGATATGTATAAATTCCGTTCCATGAGGTCCGGGGCAGAGAGAGAGCTTGACAAAGTGGCTTCAATGAACGAGGCGGACGGACTAATATTCAAAATGCGGAACGATCCGCGTGTCACCAGGGTCGGCAGGTTCTTGCGTAAATGGAGCCTTGATGAACTTCCTCAGATATTCAATGTCATAAAAGGGCAGATGAGCTTTGTCGGTCCGAGGCCGCCGCTGCCCGAAGAGGTCAGGAATTATAATTCCTGGCACAGAAAAAGACTGCGTGTGGCTCCGGGAATGACGGGTTTGTGGCAGGTGAGCGGGCGCAGCGATATATCGTTTGACGAGATGGTTAAGCTGGACATTTACTATATCGAGTCCTGGTCGCTTTGGCAGGATATCAAAATACTGCTCAGGACCGTGCCCGTTGTCCTGCTGGCGAAAGGAGCGTACTGACCCAGTGGAATTGAGACACCTTTTGGAAGCGTTCATGCGGCGCGGCACGCTTTTTTTCAGGACCGTCATTGTTTTTGTCGCCGCAGGCGTGCTTTTTTCAGCTCTGCTGCGCGACAATTATACTGCGACGTCCAAGATACTTATCGCCAAAAGTTTTTCGGGTGAAGAGGTTCTTTTCTCTTTTGCCGGATCGGCCCAGGGGGACAGAAAAGCCGATATGGACCGGCAGGTGGAGATTCTAAAGAGCGGGCCGGTCATCAACGAAGTAATAAAGGAGCTCGATCTGCGCGCTGATAAGGGCAGCCTTCTGAGCGCTGATCAGGTCCTTGGCAGGATAAGGACAAAGCCGGTCTGGGAGGCCGACATAATAGAGGTGACCGCTTCGTCAAATAAACAGGGGGAGGCCGCGGCCCTTGCCAATTCCGTCGCTCGGCAGTATGTAAGATGGGTCCAGAGGCTCAAAAAAGAAGAAACTGATAATACCATAGCGTACATTTCCTCTGAAATGGAGAGGATAAAGGCCGGCCAGCAGGCTCTCGAGAAAGAAACGGCCGCTTTCAAAAAAGAAAATCCAAAAGCGGCGCTGTCTGACGATCTGAGGAACAAGGCCGAAAAGAACGCCGAGGCTTTGGTGGAAAAGGCGAAGATAGAGGCCGAGATCAAAAGGACCACGACAGCCGGGATCTTCGGCAGGGACGCCGACCGGGTGGCTGAACTGAACAGACAGATCTCGGTGCTCGACAAGGCGTTGTCAAGGCACGAAGAAGATGCCACGGGGCTTCCGGGAGCGGAAAAGCGGCTCTATTCACTGGTCAGGGACGGGCGCGCGTATAACACGCTTTATCCTATGTTCGCGCACAAGCTCAATGAGATCAAGGTCTCCGAAGCTCTCAATACAGCTCCGGTTCAGGTGGTCTCGTTCGCCGGTTCGGAGAGAAAACCGGTAAGGACAAAAGGCCCCCTGACCGTGCTCGCGGTGCTGCTTGTGGCGGTGTTCGCCGGTTTTATCGCCGTTTTCGGCGCGGATTATTTTGACCAGTCAATAAGATGTCCGGAGGATGTGATCTGCCAGCTGGGGATGAAGTTCATCGGCCGCACTCCGCGTATAAACCTGCCGGATTTCAACAGAAGGAATGAGATAGTGATCGGCGCGGCGGACGAGTATGAGCCGCTGCTGGCGCTGCTGAATGACATATCCTCGTGCATAGCTTCAGCACTTCCTCCGGACCGCAAAAAGACCGTAGCGTTCATTTCCCCCATAAGGAACGACGGAAAATCATTTATTGCCGCGGCTTTTGCCTACAGCATATCCAAAGCCGGCGCCAAGGCCGTTGTGGTGGATGCGGATGTCAGAACGCGTCTCCAAAGCAGGATACATCCGGACAGCGCCGGAGAAGGGCTCGCTGAAGCCCTGTCCCAGGGGAAGAGCGCTCTTAGCTTTGTGAGAGCTACTTCTAAACAGCAGGTGGATGTCCTGTTCGCAGGAGACACGGCCGTTTATGAAAAGACCCAAGTATTTTCGGACAGAGAAGCCGTGCGAGGGATCATTTCGGAACTTTCCGGATCCTATTCTTCGGTAATAGTGGATTGTCCGGCTGCCGACGGGACCCCGGGAGCCGTTGAGACGGCATCTTCATGCGATGCGGCGGTCATGGTGGTGCCCGCTGGAGTGGTGGACAAAAAGGCGGTGCTTGACGCGACGACCATAATGACAAAGGCCGGAGTTAAATTTGCGGGGATAGTGCTTTCCGAGATCAGGACCGGAACGGCCTGACGAGAAAGGGGAACAGAATGCTCAAGACAGCGGTACTCGGGACCGGTTTCATGGGACAGCTCCACTGCAAGGCTTACGCCTCGCTTGAGGACGCGGAATTCATAGGAGTGTTTGACGCTGATGATTCAAGAGCGCAGGAAACAGCTTCAAAATACCGTGTCAAGGCTTTTTCATCCGCATCGGAGCTGATAGAGGCCGCGGACGCGGTCAGCATAGCCGTCCCGACAGTGCTGCATCACAAGTCCTGCATGGAGTGTCTGGCCAGGGACCGGCATATACTTATCGAAAAGCCCATAGCGGCCACGATAGATCAGGCCCGGGACATAGTTGCCGCTGTGCAAAAAAGTCCCGTGGTGGCCGCCGTTGGATATATAGAGCGGTTCAATCCGGCCGTTACTGAGTTCCTGCGGCTGCTCAAGGACCGCCGCGTGAAGTACTTTGAGTCCGTCCGGTCGGCCCCCAGGGTGGACAGGGCCAACGATGTCAGCGCGGTCTTTGACCTTATGATACATGATATCGATATAGCTCTTGCCGCCGTTAAGGACGCGGCGAAAAGCGTATCTTCCGCCGGAGAAAAAATAGATTCAAAAGTGTTCAACCGGGTATCTGCTGAGGTGGTGTTCGGGGGCGGCGCCAAGGCGGTGCTTGCCACGGACAAAACAGCTCCCGAAAAGGTCCGCAGGATAAAGGCTGTCTGCGACGGGTTTACGGTGGAAGCCGACCTGCTCAACAGGAAGATAAAGCATAATCTGAGCGGGGAATTCACTGTCTATCCCGTGGACGGTCCCGAACCCATCAAGGAAGAGATAAAGGATTTTGCGGATTCCGTCAGAGGGATCAGCGTTCCCAGGGTTTCCGCGAAGGACAGCCTGCTTTCATTCGAGCTGGCCTGGGAAATAGAGGAGAAACTGTCGTCTATTTGAGCAGTATGACCCTTCCTGAAGATGCTGCAGAGCCTCCGGTCCCGTCCCTCGCGGCCATCCTGACGATATAAACGCCGTTGGGAAGCGCTCTCCCGTCCGCTGACCTGCCGTCCCATGGCACCGCGTTGTTAAAACCGGTCTTTCCGGTTGCCGCGGCCTTCCAGACCAGAGAACCTGAAGTGTCAAACACATAAAAGGTCACGTCACAATCTTTTGAAGCGTTGAATGTGAGCGATGTATTGCCGAGCCGAGGATCGAACGGGCTGGGGCATGCCAGCACACTGCCGACCCTGAGAGCCTGCTCAACCGAAAAAGACAATGAGTATGTGCCGGTCCCCGCGCTGAGAACAATGACATGAGGGCCTTCTGTGAGCGTGCCGCTTGATACATTCCCTGTGACGGTATCGTAAGCGACATCGGTCCCGTCAAGCTTGACCGTCCCGGAAGGGATGCCTGCACCGCTTTCGTCGACGATCCTGATCGAAGAGGACGGGTCCACATAATCTCCGCCGGAAACCGGGATGTCATCGAATTTAAAGAAGACCGTTGCCGGCGGGGACGACAGGAACACGGCCGCCGAGGTCGATGCGCGGTTCCCCGCAAGATCTACCGCGGTAACTGTTATGTTGTTGCGGCCCCTGACCAGGTCGACGGTCGCGGAGAATCGTCCATTGGCCGAGGGGACCTGCCTCTCGGGGGAGGAATTGTTCTGTACCAGCAGTTTTGCGATGTCTTTTTTGTCGACCGTGCCGTTTATCGAGATCGTCGCAGCAGATGCCTCATAAGTGCTCGGCTCGAACCTGACCTGCGGTTTTTTCTCATCAATAACTAACGCAAAGGACATCTTTTCGCTCTTATTGCCGGCAAGGTCCCTGAGAACGATCTCGAGCTGATACGGATCTTTGCCGAGCGGGACAGCCGGCGTAAAAACCAGGGATCTTGAAGGGATATCCTGAGAGTGTGATCCTTCGACAGTAACACCCCGGCAAAAGACCTTTAAGGTGGAGCCGTGGAGATCAGGCCCCGCGCCTTCATCCGCCATAGGGACCTGGATCTTTGCTCTGGTGTTTGAGTAGATAGTGTTGTTCATGAGAGCCATTCCTATCCGCGGCGCTACAGAGTCGATCGATATAAATGCTTCCGTGCTTACGACATTTCCTGTATTGTCCGTGAGCAGCACTTTTAACGTGTTCGCGCCGTTCTTTGTCATTTCAGGTATTTTAAAAAACCCGTTCATTGCCGCCGATGTCCTGTCGTATGTAAGGAAGGATTCTATCGTGACACCGTTCAGTAGCACTGCCGCTTCCGTGCCGTCCGGCAGGCCGTTTTGCGGATCGCGTACGGTCAGCTCAAGGGCCGCTGTAGCTCCGCCTCGCAGCCACTCGCTACCGGAAGGCTTAACAAGCGCGATGTCGATATCGGCGGCTTTTGCGGACGGCAGATGGCGCAGCGGTCTTATTTGGGAGTAGGACCTTTCAAGGCCGTTCCAAGCGGCTATCCTGCAATAGTAGTTGCCATAGGGGGCGTCCTGCGGGACCTGTACTGTTATCCTGGAGCCTTCCAGGGTCGTTACCAGAGGGTTGTGAAATTCTCTGTCAGGCGATATCTCAAACATATGCATTACAGTTTCAGGTTCGGTTCCCGGAGAGGGCATGAACTCGGTCTCTATGCTTCCAGAAACAGAAATGATATCTTGCTGTGTCAGGAATTCAGGCGCTGCCGGGGACGGTATGTAGATCACCTCAGGAGAGTCCGTTCCGGTGAACACCGATATCATTCCTGGCGAAAGAGCGCATTTGATCTCTCCGGCGGGCACTTCCATCGGATACGCCCTGGGGCTGCTCCATGTACGGCCTCTGTTCACCGAGCTGGCGATATATAGATATCTGCCAGCAGAAAATACGGCAAAAGGCGCCTGAGGATGCATAGCCGCTATATCCGCCGCGTCTATATTTTCAAGCGCGGCTATTTCGGCCGCCTGGCCGTCCCGGACGGCATGGGCGTAAAATAAACGGTCAAGACCATCGGAATGCTCTATCATCAACACGGCCGGGGGCGCTTCGGCGGTAAAGACTGTGTAAGCCTTTATTGAAGAGCCGTTTTTTGAGACTGTCACGGCGTTTGACCAGAACTTTCCGCCGTCAGTAGAGTAGGATATAGTTAAATGCCCTGTGTCAGGATCGGTCCTGGCTTCGGCGACGCACGATGACGCTCCGGTTGCCGGAAGCTCCGCGCAAAGAGCTAAGACGGCGACCAGGCCGAGCAACAGCCGTTTTGGATACACCACATCCATATTAATAATACGAATTCTATCACCGGTTATGTTCAACCGCAAGGTTTTTGTGTATAATAGTACCCGGTCATGCAAATAGGCAAGAACAGCAGGCATATCAAGCTGGTCAAACAGCTCAAAGACAAAAAATACCGGGACAGGCACGGGCTGTTCATCATAGAAGGGCCTCATCTGGCTGACGAGGCCATAAAGAGCGGGTCCGGGTTCGAGTTCGCGGTATTTTCCGAAAAAGCCCCCAAAGAGATCATTTCCGCCATCGAGGATAAGGATATCCCGTCTTTCTTTGTTGACGCGCGGACTATGAAAGCTTTGTCCGATACCGAGAACGACCAGGGCGTCCTGGGAGTGGTGCATAAATTCTCCTACTTGGTGAAGGACGTAAAAAAGGACGGCAGGCAGATCGTGGTCGTTTGCGACGGGCTTCAGGACCCGGGGAACCTGGGCGCAATAATCAGGACTGCCGCGGCGGCCCGGGCCGGGGCCGTGATAACATCTCCGGACAGTGCCGATATCTACAACCCGAAAACGGTGCGCTCCACCGGGGGCGCGCTTTTTCATATCCCGGTGATAGCTTCTGCGGATGTCGGGACAGATATAAGAGCACTGTCCTCGGCCGGTTTGAAGGTCTTCTGCGCCGAACCATCCGGAGGGCGTTCTCTGTATCAGACCGATATTTCAAAGGGCTTTGTCATAGTGATCGGCAGCGAAGGGCGCGGGGTTAAGCCGTCCGTAAGATGTCTGTGCGACGGCGCTTTGACGATCCCCATCGCCGGGAGCTGCGAGTCGCTGAACGCCGCCGTTGCCGCCGCCGTGATATTGTTCGAGGCCGTAAGACAAAGATCGCTCAAGTAAAAAAACCTCTTTTGAGAGATTCGGGGAGATGGTGACCCCCGGGACGAGACTTTACCGTTGATTC
>CAZRTO010000038.1:0-11805 GCA_964603025.1 uncultured bacterium
TATTTCTGACGAAAATAATGCGTGGGAACAATAACGCCAATAACGCTTCCTAAACGAATGCCTGTCGCCGCATGCGGCAATATATCGGTGCCGGCCGCCGCGTTCTCTCCCGTTTTCAGGGACGTGTTCCGCATTAATCCTGAGTTCGCTACCCTGTTAAGGGGACCGGAAGAAAGCATACTTCACAGCAAAGCCGACAGGTTCATCCACCCGAACTACCTGGATAAATTTTTGAACGTATTAAGCAAGGCAAGGCCGTGCTGCGGCACCGAGCTGGTTTTTCTCCATTCAAGCGGGGCTACGAGGCCTATCCCTACAGGCATAGCCAGGTTCAAGGACGGATATCTGATGAGGATCTTCGCTGACAGGGCCGATCTTACGCTTGACGGCAGCGTGACCATGCAGGAAATTGGGGCCGGGATAGCCCACGATACCAACAACGCGCTCACCGCTCTCCTGGGAAGTGCTGATATTATGGGGGAGCAGGTGGGAACGCTCCGCCGTTTCCTCGAAAAGCTTGCAAAGACTCCCGATGAAACAACCTTTGGAGATGCATTGAAAGACCTTCCTGCGGCAAACACTGCTCTCGGTTATATATCCGAAGACTTGGCCAATATTCTGGCGTCCACCGGCCACCTTTTGTCCATACTCAGGGGATTCAGTTCGTTCTGTTCGGGAACATCAGGAACAGGGAATAATGAACGCTTTGCGGTCTCCGATGCCATAAGGTCTTCAATAGCCATAAGCAAAGGGATCATCGGAAGAATATCAAAGGATCGTGGAATAAGGATAAACTTGTCCTTCGATATGCCGGACACGCCGTTGAATGCCCGCGGCAATTCCGACGGACTGCAGAGGATAGTATTGAACATTATAAAGAACGCGGCGCTCGAGTTTAAAGATCGCGACAATTCAATAAGAGTGGAATGCTCTTCTACGCAGAACGCGGCACAAGAGCGATTCGTGGTAATAAAAGTGAAGGATTCCGGAGCCCCGATACCAAAGCCTATAGCCGACAGGCTTTTCAGGGAAAAAGTCGGCTCAACCCACGGGGGGAGCGGCATAGGGCTTCTTACGTGCGCCCGGATGGTCCATGATTTCGGCGGAGAAATAAGATACCAGTCCATCCCCGACAAATGTTTTGTGATCACGCTCAGGGCCGCGGAAAACTAGAACAATGTCGCCTGTCTGGCGATCTTGACTCGGTCTTTTGACGTGAATATTTTTATCTCGCCATACTGCCCGTCATACCCCGGAGCGATGTTTATTTTGCCGTCCCTGACCCTTTTTATCCCCTCAACGACCAACGGAGAAAGAAAGCACGAGAGCTCTTCCGGAGGTCTGTGCATAAGGATATCCAGCTCGCTGCCGCCGGAAGTGATGGCCTTTATATAGTCGTTCCTGACGGATGAAGAATCCGCGCTCTTATCATGCGCCTCGGCGATTATTTCGATAAGAGGGACCAGGTTCTTGAAAGGGATCCTTCCTGATGGAACAAAACCTTTTTCCCTGTCGGCAAGCTCCTCCACCCTGCTGAGCACTCCCAGCGTCAGCGGCTTGCCACACTGCGGACATTTTTTCCTTTTCTTCTTTGTTTCCTCGGGAAAAAAACATATCTTGCAGTCGCGGTGCCCGTCGCAGTGATATTTCCCTTCCTCCGGATAAAATTCCACCGTGTACAGGAATCTTTTCGGGTCCTTGCCCCTCAAAGCCGACATTATCCCCTTATATGTTAGCTCCGTATCAAACACGTTGGCCTCTCGCCCGAGCTTAAAAGGAGAATGCGCGTCCGAATTTGAGATCAGGGCTATCCGGTCAAGCGCACTGACACGCCAGTTCATCGCGGGGTCCGAAGAAAGACCTGTTTCCGCCGCGAATATGTTCCTCGAATATTCGCCGTAGCATTCCTCGATGCTGTCAAATCCGCTCACCGAACCGAACAGCGAAAAATGCGGCGTCCATATGTGGCACGGGACCACGGCACAGTCGGTGTGCGCGGACAAGGCTATTTCGGCGGTTCTTTTGGCAGGCATTGAGAACACGGGCCGCCCGTCCGACATCAGGTCCGAGAACTTCCCAAGCTCCCTGCTTATCTTTTCGGCTGCGGAGAACGAAGGACAGAATATCATCGTATGTATCTTTCTTGTCAGGCCGTCGTGATGGAATATGTTGCAAAGCTCTGTTGTAAGCATGAACTTTATCCCACGGTGGTCAAAAAGGCCTCCCCCGTCTGGCTTCAGCTTCTTTTTGAGCTCGGAAAACCAGAGAGGGTGGGTAAAATCGCCGGTCCCGACCACTTTAAGGCCTTTCCACTTGGCCCACTGGCTTATGGTGTCCAGGTCCATGTCCTTGGACGTGGCGCGACTGTATTTTGAGTGGATGTGCAGATCAGCCGCGAATTTCACTTCTGATCCTTTCCATCAGCCTCATCATATAGCGCAGGTTATGCGTAGTGAGCAGCATCACCCCGAGAATCTCGTTCACGATAAAAAGATGCCGTATATACGCCCGTGAAAAATTCCGGCAGGCATAGCAATCACAGGTACCATCAAGAGGCGAAAGATCTTTCGTGAATTTGGCGTTACGGATCACCTTCTTGCCCTCATCGGTCATGAAAGCCCCGTGACGCCCCAGGCGGGAAGGCTCCACACAATCGAAAGTATCTATCCCAATATCGACGGCAAATCGGATATCGTCTGGATACCCTACCCCCAGAAGATGTTTCGGAGCTTCTTCAGGAAGGATAGGGACCTGAACTTTCAGCATTTCATACATCAGTTCGTTAGGTTCATCAACGCTCAAGCCTCCTATACCAAACCCTTTGAATCCCATCTCCGCTATTTGTTCGGCGGATTCTTTCCGCAAATCGGCATAGGTGCCCCCCTGCACTATACCGAAAAGCGTGGATGCCCCGTTATCTTTCAGCGCATCAAGGCTTCTTTGAGCCCATCTTTTTGTCCTTTCGACCGATCTTCGCACATGAGCCCTGTCGCTTGGATACGGAGGGCACTCATCAAGAGGCATCATTATGTCGGAACCAAGCGTAAGCTGCGCCTCCACGACGCTCTCCGGAGTGAGCTTGTGTTTTGATCCGTCTATATGAGAAGAAAAGATCACGCCTTCTTCGGTTATCTTGCGGATCTTGGAAAGACTGAAGACCTGAAAGCCGCCGCTGTCGGTCAGTATCGGAGCGTCCCAGCCCATGAATTTGTGCAATCCCCCGGCGCTTTTTATCAGCTCCATCCCCGGCCTGAGCAATAGATGATAAGTATTGGACAGTATGATCTGAGCCCCGATATCCTTAAGGGACTGCGGGGTCATGGCTTTAACGGTCGCCTGTGTCCCGCAGGGAATAAAATTTGGCGTTTCGATCACCCCGTGAGCGGTATGGATGCGCCCTACGCGGGCCCTTGAAGTCTTGGACCTATGAAGCACCTCGAATTTGAACATGACAGCAACAATTATACTATCAACATCGCGTCACCGAAGCTGTAAAAACGGTATTTTTCCCTGACAGCTTCTTCATACGCGCGGAACACGAGATCTTTCCCGGCAAAAGCACTGACAAGCATGAGCAGCGTAGACCTTGGAAAATGAAAATTGGTAATCAACGACCTTACTACCTTAAAATCGAACGGCGGATGGATGAATATGTCCGCACTGTCCTTCGCGGGAACTATCCTTCCGTTCTTCTTGAAACAATCTTCAAGGCATCTTGTGACCGTTGTGCCGACAGCTATGAGCCGCCTGCCCTGTTTAATGGCGTTGTTTATCTTCTCGGAGTTGTCAGGGGTTATTTCGTATTCTTCGGAGCCCATCTTATGGTCGCGGACCATTTCCGCCGTCACGGGCTTAAATGTCCCCATCCCGGTGTGAAGCGTTACAAATGCGATCTCGGTCCCGGAAGTCTTTAGTTCTTCCAAAAGTTCCTGAGTAAAGTGAAGGCCCGCGGTGGGAGCCGCCGAAGCGCCAGGACGCTGTGCGTACACTGTCTGATATCTTTTCAGCAGGTCCGGGTCCAATGCCTCCTCTTCGGTAAGTTTTGACACGATATAGGGAGGCAGGGGGATGCGTCCGGCCCTATTGAGCAGCTCATCAAAATCCCCCTCGAACAAAAACTCCACTTCTTTTCTTGACTCCCCGATATCGGCCCGCACAATTGCTTTGCAGGCACCCAGGTCTATTTCGGTCCCTTCCTTCAATCTCCTGTAAGGAAATACCATGCATTCCCAGACGCGCGGAGAGATCGGCTTAAGCAAAAGGATCTCCGCTTTCCCGCCGCTTTTTGATCTTTTACCGATAAGCCTGGCTGGGATCACTTTTGTGTCGTTCAGGACAAGAATATCGCCGCTTCCTATATGCCCGGTAACATCTGAAAAACCTAAATGTGCTATGGTCCCGTCACGTCTGTTCATGACAAGAAGCCGGCTCTGGTCACGCTTCTTAGGTGGTTTAGAGGCTATGAGCTCTTCGGGCAGGACATAATCGAAATCAGCGGTCCTGAGATCGTTCATTGTTTGCGAGGGATCTTCAGGATTTAAGCTGGAATCTGACAGGTATCTTGAACCAGGCCTCGGTGATCTGGCTAGACGACGATGCCGGTTCGAATATCCACTGGGAGACTGCTGCAAGAGCCGACTTGTCCAGCATTTCATGCCCTGTACTCTGCTCTATCTGCGCCTGGCCGACCCTTCCGTTCTTCAATATATACACGCTAACCACCGCGGTCCCCTGTTCCGCGTTCTCAACGCTCCTGGCTGGATAATCCGGCATGGACCGGTATATGACCCTGGGAGCCGCAAGGGCGCGTCCGGCGGGATAGCTCTTGGCCGGAATTATGTTCTGCGCCGCCTGTTCCGCGGCCGGAGCCGCGGTCTGTATCTGTGCGGACCGGGCAATGCTCATGAACTTTCCGACCTTGACGGCATCTTTTCTCACCGCCGGATCGGCCACGGGAAGAACGCTTAGCTCTCCCGCGATAGTGAATTCAGGAACGAACCTTTCGGTCTTTATCAGTGAAGTCTCAAGCCTGGCCACTGCCCAGGCAACGGCGACCAGAGCGACCATGGCGGCTATTATCGAAAAGTCAACGGACTGAAGGCGCGATGTCCTGGCTCCGGATATCCTGTCTTTGTATTTCATTGTTTTTCTCCTCCCTTGTATATTTTACTCGAACACCGGCGCATGGTCAATAACTCAACCGGACCTCGAACCTCCTGCCGGGCATGGGATATCCCCTTTCCTGCCAGTCAACCTGGCTGTAACCCGTAGATTCAAAATACTTCTCGTCAAAAATATTGAGCAGGCTTGCCCTCACATTCAGCAAGCCGGCTTTTTTTGACGCGACAAGGTCCACCACCCTGTAAGCCGGCAGGGTTTTTGTGTTGGCGGTATCCGTATAGACTTTCGACACGTCCCTTGAGTTGAGCCTGATCGACAATCCGCGCTCTATAATCTCGATCCCGGCGTTGAACTTGTACACAGGACTATACGGAACAAAAAGTCCGTTAGCCGTATCCGTTATATTTTCCGTATTGTAGTCCGCATACAATGCCAAGCCCGCTGTTATTTCCTTTTTGGCGCCCAAACTGATCCCCTCTATCCTGGCGGCATTAATATTCTCCGGCTGCCATACCCAAGGCGAGGTCTCTGTCCACGAGATCATGTCCTCTATGCGGTTTGAATAATATCCGATGGAAACCAAGTCCCCGCCAAAAGCCCGCTCTAAGACAGCGTTGAAAGAACGGCTTTTTTCGGGTCTCAGATCGGGATTGCCGAACATCCCCCATGAAGGTTCTCTCCAGTAGAGTTCGTTGATAGTGGGAGCCCTGAACGCCTGCGACACCGAGTATCTAAGAACAGCGCCGCCGGGAATATTCACCACCATCCCCGCCCTTGGATTTACCACGCCGCCCCACACGGGACTGCTGTCATATCTTGCCCCTATGTTGGCCGCCATGGGCAGGCCCGGACCGCTGTCAAGGCTGAAATAGGCTGATGAATTATCAACATCGTGCGCTCCGGCCTTTGAGCTGTTCCCAGCGGACCTTTTCCATTCCACACCGGAAGTCAGCACGGAAGAAGAGAACCTGTAAATATTCTGGTACTCAGAACCGTAGATGCGGCTGAAGTACCTGTCATCGTTAAAAAGCCCGGAAAACGAATCCACATAGTGAACGTTCTGGTCCTGCACGGTCTCAAATAATGTCAGTTTGCTTTTGGACCCGAAATGCTCGCCCTGTAAGCCCAGGACAAGGTTGCCGTAGAAGTCCTTCTGACGGTCGGATGGCGTTGAGGCGGACCACGGATCATCGTCCGAAGACGGTACTCCGGGGTTGCCTCTTTCCGAGCTTAGAACATCATACTTCAGGCTGGCGGCACCGCCCCAATCAATTGCTATCGAGTATCCCCTGTTCCTGTAATCGCTGTTTTGCCTGAACCCGTCCGATCTGATATCGTCCAAGGACATATAGTATCCCAGTCCGTAAATCGTTCCTCCTGCAGCCCCCGACAGGCCGATCTCTCCGAAGGAACCGTAATTTACCGAGACCGATACCGGCCGTTCATCATGAGACCTTGTAATTATGTTTATGACGCCGCCGACCGCGTCCGCGCCGTATATGGAAGAGAGAGAATCCTCAACGACCTCTATCTTTTTAATGTTAGATACCGGAATGTCGTTCAGGTCAAAAACACCCAGCAGAGCGGAGTTGATCTTCTGTCCGTTGAGCAGCAAAAGCACCTGGGAAGAAGAAGCGCTCCGCAACCTGAGCGTGCTTATGCCGCCCAGCCCGCCGGTGCTTTTTATGTTTACCGAAGATATTGCGCGCAGCGCGTCGGCGGCCGTCTTGGCCCCGCTCTTGTTAATATCCTCTTCTGTAATGACCTTGACCGGAGAAGAAGGCTCAGAAGCCGGCTGTATGCGGCGTGAGGCTGTTACAACGACCTCTTCTCCGAAGAACACCGGGATATCGGACGCAAACGAAACGGAGGAAAAACAAACGAGAAGCAACAGGCAGACAAGCTGACGCATGGCACCCTCCTTACCTTTCCGCGAGGCGGCAGGTGAAAAAACTATACAGGCAAGGTTTTCTGACTTACGGGTCTTCCTCCCCCGCGTCTTCCTCGGTTAAGAGTGACATGTTGCGGGTTCGTCACCGTTTACAGCGCCGGGAGCGTCTCCGAATTCCCTGGGATCTTTGAAGGGGCACGGAGTTCCCTTTTCCTGTACGTGAAAAAGATTATAGCAGAACGCGAAAAAAAAATCATGCGTCGTCGGAAATATCCTTTTGAGAATATGCCTCATTGATCGTCTGAACGATTTTGACGGACTGTGAATAAGCATTACGGAGATATCTTTCTGCAAGCATTTCCACCTCCCTGCCCGGAAGGTCTCCTATATTGACGATCCTGCCGCGAGAAGGCCTTGTGAACATCCTGGATATCTTGGCATATACGTTCAGGGCTTTTTGCAGATCACCTGTGTTCAAATAGTAATCTGCCAGATAGGTCTCTCTGGCCATCAGTATCACGGATCTCTCGCCAAGCGGCCTCGAAGGATCTATCACGAATTTTCCGCTTACTGTCGACAGAACAAGGGAAGGCGAGTCTATGTAGCGCAAAGCCTTGTCCGCATCCATAACATATCCCGAGATCTCCTGTTCAAGAGGATTTTCTTGGAGCCGAACATTCTTTCTGTCTTCCACAGCGTTATCGGCCGGAAGTTGAGCTTCTTTAGCGTCGGGGGACGACGGGGCTTCCACCGCCGAAGCGACATCGGCATTATCTTTCTTGCCAAGAAGAAGGTCGATATCGCTTTGTTTTATGAGTTTTTCAGGATCATTTATGCCGTTGTCCGCCCTTAGCCTGAATATGCCTTCAAACGTCCTGTTGCCGGCCTTGCCGTCCGGCTTGCCGTTGGCATCCTGGTTGCCTCTCAATTCGAGATATCCCTGATCTATCAAGGCTTCTTGAACAACTGCCACTTCTTCGTTCCTTTCAAGAGAAAAGCCGAGAGGCGCGGCTATGCTCAGGCCTTGAATTTTTTCAGAGACCCCAACCGGCGGCACGGCCGGGGCGGGCACCTCAGAAGCAGCCGGCGTTTCTGCGCGGCCGTAGGACAATATTTCCAGGATACACCCGACGTCATTCTCCGTGATCCCTTCGAATGTTTCCGTGCTTCCCGCGATGAGCCTCAGTTCTTTGACAGCCGAAAACGTTCTAATCCCCGGTTTTCCGTCCGGTTCTCCTTTTGAATTTCTGTTCCCCTCTATTGAAAGAAGCCCCAGGGATATGAGGGCTTCCTGAACAGAGACGATCCTGTCCGAGGCAGACAATGAGAGATCTGCAGGAGATGAGAAGTCTTCCGCTTTAAGAGCTGCTTTTATCTCCTCGACGGGTCTGCCGTTAAAGATTTTACGCTCGGTCTTTGAGACGGAAGCGCTAAAAACGCTTGTATACACGCAAACAGCAGGATTTATGTTGTTTACCATTACAAATCGTTATCGTTGATTATTGCGTGAGATTTCAGGCGGATAGCGGTGGTATCAGCGGCATCCTTCGAGGATTATGGTTATTTCACCGAGGACTTCGCCGCTATATTTTTCCAGAGCCTCGGAAACAGTGCCCCGAAAGAACTCTTCGTGTATTTTTGTCATTTCCCTGGCCACGCAGATCCGGCGGTCGCCCAATACCGCCAGGATATCGTTGAGGGACTTTTGCAGTCTGTGCGGTGATTCATAAAACACCAGGGTCCGGTCCTCTTCGGCCAGTTTCCTGAGCAGGCGCCGCCGCTGTTTACCCTCCCTCGGCAGAAATCCCTCAAAAACAAATCTGCCGGATGAGATCCCGGATACCGCAAGTGCCGTCAAAAGCGCGCTCGGCCCGGGTATCGGGACTATTTTTATCCCTCTCAAAACAGCTTCTTTGATCAACTCTTCTCCTGGATCCGATATCCCTGGCATCCCGGCATCGGAGACGAGGGCGACATTTTTGCCTTCCCGCATCTCGGAGATGAGGTGCGCGGTCTTGTGCCTGATATTGTGCTCATGATATGAAGTAACAGGTTTTTTTATCTCAAAACGGTCAAGAAGTTTTTTTGTGTGCCTGGTGTCTTCGGCGGCGATGAGATCGCAGGACCTCAGTATTTCTACAAGTCTTGGAGAAGCGTCGGACATATTCCCTATAGGCGTCGCGCAAACATATAGAACACCCATCTTAGTCTATGCCGATTATTTCTTTTACTTTTTCCGAAAGATCGGATTCTCCGGTGCCGGTCTCATTCCTGGCCTCGCCCATCATGACGCGCCCTTTGTATGAGGCGCCTTCGTCAACTATGAGCCTGGTACCGGATATATTGCCGGAAACTTTGCCGCCTTTTTTGATCTCAACCGAATCGGCGGACGAAACGTCCCCGGACACTTCTCCGGCAACGATTATATTCCTGCCCGAAACGTCGCCTTTGACCGAAGCTCCGTGGGCGATGCACACTTCAGCTTCGGAAACTATTCCTCCTTCGAGATAGCCGTCTATCCTGCAGGCGCCTTTTGTCTCGATCCGTCCCGTCAATCTGGCCTCGGCCCCGATTATCGTTCCCATGGATCCCTGCTGTGAAGACGATGCCTTGGAAAAATCCATCATTCCCATTTTTTACAGCCTCCTCTCAAGGCTTCCCGCGATATTCAGGTCGAGATATCCGGCGGGATTGATCTTATTGCCGTTCCTTATGACCTCATAGTGAAGATGCGCGCCGGTGGCGTACCCGGTCGAACCTATATACGCTATCACCTGCCCTTTCTTTACCCTGTTCCCGGTTGAAACGGCAAAATTGCTGGCGTGCGCGTACAGCGTTTTATAACCGAAACCGTGGTCCACTATTACCGTCTTGCCGTAGCCGGTCATCCAACCCGCGTATTCCACCACGCCGTCGGCGGCGGACTTGATGGGAGTACCGTGGCTGCCTGATATGTCGATCCCGGAATGGAACCCCCTCCACGGAAAAACCCTGAACCCGAACCTGGACACTATCCTTCCGTAAGTGGGCCATATTGACGGGATCGACGAGAACCTTTTACGGAATTCTCCCGCGAAAACCATCAACCGCTCTATGCTGTCCTGGCGCTTCTTGAGGTTGGTATTTATCCTGTCAAGCTTCTTCTCGACTGATTCGGTCCCCGAAGCTCCCTCAGTGCTCAGCTTCATATTCTTGATATCCGCTTTAAGACCCAGCAGCTGCCTGAGTTCGGCCTCTCTCTGCCCCAGTTCTTCCAGCTCTTTGCCGATAAGCATGGTCTGTTCCTCAAACCTTTTGATCTGCCTGTCCTGCAGTATCATGCGGGCTTTGGCATCATCGTAAGAAACCACGCGGCGGGCCGTGCGGGACGTATATACAAAAAAGGAAAGCAGCGCTGCTGAGGCCGCCAGCACCAGAACGAGAAAAACCCTGGCCGCGGTCTTGGGAACTTTGATGACCAGCGTCCGCTGCTCAGGAGAATGAGGTATGAGAGCTAAAGTATAGAAATCGGGCTTTTTTTTGTTCATGGGAACATCCATTGTTTCCGGGCCGCGATTTTAAGGATTATAACACGATCAGGCCAGTCCAAAAGCCGAATGGAGCACCTGAACGGCCTTCTTGGCGTGCTTTTCTTCAACAACACATGAGATCCTGATCTCGGAAGTGCTTATCATATGTATATTTATCTTGTTCCCGGCGAGCACATCGAACATCTTGGCGGCAACTCCCGGGGCCCCCACCATTCCTACCCCTATGAGAGATATTTTTGAAACTCCGCTGTCCGACACCACCCCGGCGGCCCCCATCTTTTTTGCGAGCGATTCCACTATTGCCTTAGCCTTCTTTACATCCGACCGCGAGACCGTAAAAGCCAGGTCGGCCACGCTGCCCCCGTGGATGCTCTGCACTATCATGTCCACGCTGATCTTTTCCTTTGCGAGTGCGTTGAATATATCTGAAGCGATCCCCGGCCTGTCCGGGACCTGAAGAACGCCTATCTTTGCCACGTTGTTGTCAAAAGCCACTCCCGTCACCAGCCCGCTTTTTTCCATTTTTTCTCTCCCTTTTTTGTCTTTTATCGAAGTGATCAGCGTCCCTGGATTGTTGTTCAGACTGGAGCGCACATGTATGTCGATCCCGTGGATCTTTCCGCATTCTATTGATCTGGGATGCATGACTCCCGCGCCCACAGATGCCATCTCAAGCATTTCTTCGTGTGATATCTTGTCCAGTTTGCGCGCTTCGGGCACCACACGCGGATCGGTCGTATAGATTCCGTCCACATCCGTATATATTTCGCAGACATCGGCCTTAATAGCCGCGGCTATGACCACGGCCGAAGTATCGGAACCGCCTCTGCCTATCGTCGTTATGTCCCCCTTGCTGTCTATCCCCTGAAAACCTGTCACAATAACGATGCGGTTTTTTGAGAGCTCTTTTTTCAGCCTGTCAAATTTGACATCTTTGATCCTTGCTTTTGAAGGGATATCCTCTGTTATGACCCCGGCCTGGCCGCCGGTAAGGGATACCGCATCATGCCCCATCTCTATTATCGCGGAAGCAAGCAGTGCCGCGGACACTTGTTCTCCGGTGGACAAAAGCATGTCGTATTCCCTCGGGCTCGGGTCTTTTGTGATCTGGCCGAGCAGTGATACGAGCTCGTCGGTCGTATGCCCCATGGCAGACACTATGACTACGACCTGGTTGCCCGCTTTTTTCGTATTAACGACCCTTTTGGCGACATTTTTTATCCGTTCCACAGAACCGACCGATGTGCCGCCGTATTTTTGGAC
>CAZRTO010000038.1:11905-14693 GCA_964603025.1 uncultured bacterium
CATGCTATAATTTCCCCATGGCAAAAGACTCATCTTTCGACATAGTTTCCAAGATCAACATGCCCGAGCTGGACAACGCGCTGCACCAGACGATGGCCGAGATACGCCAGAGGTTCGATTTTAAAGGCAGTATCAGCGAGATCACGATGGAAGGCCAGGAGCTGGCGGTTGTTTCAGAGGACGAGTTCAAGCTCAAGAACGTAACCGATATCCTTCAGAACAAGCTGATCAAAAGAGGTGTATCTCTCAAGTTCTTCGAGTTCGGCAAGGTGGAATCGGCCCTGGGCGGAACAGTAAAGCAGGCCATTAAGATGAAGAACGGCATCGAGACCGAAAAAGCCAAGGAGATAGTAAAGATCATAAAGGATGCCAAGCTCAAGGTTCAGGCCCAGATACAAGCGGACCAGGTGAGGGTGTCCGGCAAGAACAAGGACGACCTGCAGCTTGTGATACAGACATTGAGAAAAGCCAACCTGCCGATAGAACTTCAGTTCGTCAACTACAGGTGACCGGCAAGCCTCATTTTTTTTCTTTACTTCGGGCGGCGTTGTGTGATACAATCCTCCAAATCCTTGGAAAGGAGCTCATTATGTCCGAAAAGGAACTGGATCTGTCCGAAGTCCTCTCGTTCGGTTGGAACGCGATGAAGGAGAACCTCTGGTTCTTCGTGGTCACTTTTCTGATAGTGTTCGCATTGAACGTCGCGCAGGGCTTGCTGACAGGCGGAAACTCTTTTCTCTCCTTTTTGTTCCTCATCGCCTTTTACGCGCTGAGCGTAATAGTCGGCATGGGCGTCATAAAAGTAACGCTTAAGCTTGTGGACGGGCAAAAACCGGAATATTCCGATCTTATATCGTCCTATCCTCTTTTTTGGAGCTATTTCGGGGCATCCATAATTTTCGGCATAATGACGGGAATAGGCTATATGCTCCTCATAATACCGGGAATAATCGTTTCCATACAGTTCGGGCTCTACGGCTTCCTGGTAATAGACAAAGGGATGCCTGCGATAGCCTCTCTTCAGCAGAGCTCAAAAATAACCAACGGCGCAAAGTGGAAGCTGTTCGGCCTGGGGCTTATCTCGATACTGATAAATATAGCCGGGCTTTTGTGCCTCGGCATAGGATTGATAGCGACGATCCCGACGACTTTTGTGGCGTGGGCTTACGCGTACAGAAAACTGGCCGCGCAAACCAATGCCTAGTTCGTGGTAAAATCCAACTATCAAACAAAGGAGGTCCTTGCATGAAAAAGATCGTAGCCTCGTTCATGGCCGTTGCATTGCTTTCATCCGCGTCTTTTGCGCTACCGTACGGCGTTGGAGCCAGGTTCGCCGCGATGGGCGGAGCCGGATCCGCACTGGTGGAAGATGCCTACAGCACGTATTACAATCCCGCCGGAATGGCGCGTGCGCAAAAAATGTCTCTCAAGGTCGGCGCCGGAGCTGCCAGCACCGGAATGGACAAACTCATAGCCACGCTGAGCAGCGCTGGAGACCCCTCCAAATTCATACTCGATAATTATGCTGACGCACTTGATATAAACGGCAATCTTAACGCGTTTGTCGGATTCAATACAGGGAGTATCGGTGTCGGAATAATGCCGGCAACGACCCTTTCGCTTGCTAAAACAGCAAGTTCGGCTAACGGGACCGCAAATGCCTCTATGATGGGCCAGGGTGTTGTATCGTATGGAAAAGGGATCTCTGTTCCCATGCTGGGAAGCCTGAACGCAGGAATAAGCGGCAAATATATTGTACTCGCCCAAGGCAATGCTACAGTATCCGTCCCTACGAGCACAACCAACGCATTTAACTATTCGGGCATCGGCTTTGATCTTGGCGCTCAGGGAAAGATCGATGCTATACCGACTGCTCCTGTCTCTGTCGGCGTTGTCCTGAAAAATTTTGCGGCCACGCTAAGAGGGACCGCAAACACGCTTACAAAAACGGTCGATGCTTCCGGCAATGTGATAAGCGAGACAGATACTTCTGTACCGGCTCCTGACTATGTCATGCCAACTACCCTTGTCATCGGCGCGGCCACAAAGATCCCGGTTGTGGGGCTGACCGTAGCCATAGATCTGGATAATGTGGGAGCGGATAATGCGTCGAGCATCCCCGCGTATACTCTTACGCATATCGGCCTCGAATATCCGGTCGCAATGGGTCTGGTCAATCTGAGGCTCGGTAAAGTGACGGGAGGCCCGTCCGGAAGCGGTGTTGACATGACCACCTACGGCGCGGGAGTGCTCGGCAACATGGTTAATATCGCCATGGTAACTGACAATACCAACAACAAGAACAACCAGGTCATGTTCGACGTAGGATTCGGGTTCTGATCCGTACCGGAATAACATAGGAAGGAGGGGGCTTTATCCCCTCCTTTTTATTTGGTAAAATTACCTTAGAAAGTCGCAAACATGGCCCCATCGTCTAACGGTTAGGACACCCCGACAAGTCGGGGCGATTGGGATGATAATTCTTGGGGGCATGCAGGATTGAAAATGAAAAAAGATTGTACATATGTCTTGAAAAGTGAAAGGGATGGCAAGTTCTATATTGGGCAGACCAGTGATTTGTTGGAACGGGTAAGAGCACACAAAAGAGGCTCCGTAAATTCAACTAAGAACAGAAGGCCGCTAAGATTGGTGTATTTAGAAACTTTCGATTCCAAAAGCCTGGCGGTAAAAAGAGAGGCGTATATAAAAAGCCTCAAAAATACCGCATGGTTTCTGGAATCAGCCGCAAACATGGCCCCATCGTCTAACGGTTAGGACATCAGCTTTT
>CAZRTO010000039.1:0-14280 GCA_964603025.1 uncultured bacterium
TGCTTTTAAAAAGAAATGCGTGGTAAAAAACAGTAACTTTAGACGAACAATATATTTCCTATGCGGAAGAGATGGATTGGTGTATAAGAGCAGGAAGAAAAGGCTTTTGTTTTTTGGCGGTCCCTTCTTCTAAGGTATGGCATAAAATATCTTTTTCTACAGGAGGGAAAGCTTCCCCATTAAGTTCTTACTACAAGACAAGGAATGGTTTGATTATGATCTCAAAGAACTATTCCAGCAACATTAAGTTTTGGTCTTATGTTTGCTTTAAATATATAAAGGCATTGAGTGGCGTGGCTGTTTCAATGCTCCTGAGAAAAAATCTGACTAGAAATTTATATATTTTGCGCGGCCTGAATGACTTTAGGCGAGGTGTCGTTGGGATGTTTCGTAGTGGCTCTTTTAGGTCTGATGCCAGGGAAGCTTCAAAGACAAATTAAATTGATGGAACAAAAACTGGATTTATGGTTGGTTTTTTGAGCTGGATGGCATTTTTGAATCCAAGAAAATTTGATGTTGATAATGCTAAAATTGAATTGGGTCTATGAATCTGATATTAACAGGCAGTAAAGGAGGCACTGCGAAGTGAAAAAGATAACAATTGGGATAATTGGGCTTGGTTATGTTGGGCTTCCTCTGGCAATGAAATTTGTTCAGGCGGGATTCGCTGTTGTAGGCATTGATAATGACTCAAAAAAAATCAGGAGAATAATATCGGGCGATAGTTATATCAATGATATTGGGTCAAGAGAACTAAAAAAAGCATACTCTAGTGGGAGATTTCATGTCTTTGAGGATTATTCGGTTCTCAAGAAAGCCGATGTTTTATGTGTGTGCGTGCCGACGCCTCTTGATAAAAACAAGCAACCTAATATGTCCTATGTGGAGTATGCTACCGCAAAAATATCAACGATACTGAAAAAAGGACAACTTGTAATATTAGAAAGCACAACATATCCCGGAACCACCGAAGAAATACTTCTTCCGGCATTCGAGAAAACCGGTTTAAGAGTAGGCAAAGACTTTAATCTCGTATTCTCTCCAGAAAGAGTTGATCCGGGAAATAAAGAATTCAGTCTTAACGAAATTCCCAAGATTATTGGTGGCGTAACGAAAAGGTGCTCTGCAAGGGCTGCCCAAGTATACGGAAAAGTGTTCAAGAATGTATACGTTGTATCCTCGCCGAAAGTAGCTGAAATGGAAAAATTGCTTGAAAATATTTTTAGGAGCGTAAATATTGCTCTCGTAAACGAGCTTGCGATGTTATGCAGAAAGATGAAGATTAATGTATGGGAGGTGATTGATGCAGCCAAAACCAAGCCATATGGTTATATGGCTTTCTATCCGGGACCTGGTATAGGTGGCCACTGTATTCCACTTGATCCATTTTATCTTTCATGGAAAGCAAAGGAATATGGGGTAAGGACTAGATTTGTAGAACTAGCAGGGCAAATAAATGACGAGATGCCCGAATATGTTATGCGCATTCTCCAGGACATACTCAATGCAAGAGGTGTCAGCCTTAAAAGCGCAAAAATACTGGCCCTTGGAATTGCATACAAAAAAAATATCAATGATACAAGAGAGTCGCCAGCGATAAAAGTAATTGAACATTTGCTCTCAAAGGGTGCCTTCGTATCATATTCGGATCCATATATTCCTGCAACTATGATTGCAAACAAGAAAATGAGATCCGTATTGCTTAATAAAAAGAGCATTTCTTCCGCGGATGCAGTAATTGTTCTTACGGATCATTCTGCGTTTGATTTCAAGGCTGTCCTCTCTAATGCGAAACTTGTGCTAGACACAAGAAACGCATTTAAAAAAATCAAAAATATGAAAAAAGTGATCAATCTCTAATGACTGTTGTGTTTTTTTGAGAAGATATGTACATGCTGAAAAACAGAATTAATATTTTGGAAACATCAACAAATGTGCATTATTACAGGCATGGATCAGCATCATTCGATAAAATGTTTTATTGCATATCCGATATAAAAAACAATTCAGACTCAGGGATATTTAGTAAGATTGATAAGGTTAATAAATAACATGAGGATTAGCTTTATTATTCCTGCAAAAAATGTAGAATCCTACATTATGGATGCGATTAAAGGGGTCTTATCGCAGCCTTTTGAGGATTGGGAGCTGATAGCGGTGGATGACGGGTCTGTGGACAAGACTTATTCCGTTCTGCTGTCTTATGCTCAAAAAGATCCGAGGATAAAACCGGTGAAAAATCCTTATATTGGAAAGGTGACTGGATTAAACTACGGCTATTCATTGTCAAAAGGGGATTTTAT
Source organism: uncultured bacterium (assembly GCA_964603025.1). GTDB lineage: Bacteria > Margulisbacteria > WOR-1 > JAKLHX01 > JAKLHX01 > CALFCX01. The sequence continues at coordinate 2,304 of CAZRTO010000039.1, forward strand.
CAAATGCATAGATGGGGATGATTTCTTGATGCCTGATTTTGGGGTGAACATAAACAAAATCGTTGACTCTGAGGCATCGTATCATGATTTTGAGATCAGCAACGCTAATCTTGGAAAAGTGTCTTTGGCAAGAATGAGCGCGAATATACGGGATATTGATTTTGAGTCATGTTTTAAGAATATGATGTCCATTCCGCGATGCTTATGGTCTTTCAAAAGGTCCGTTGCAGATAAAATATTTCCTATGCCTGAAGATCTGCCGTTTGAGGACGTCTGGTTCTCATTGGTGATAAAAAAGAACGCTTCAAGTGTCCGCTACATTGGAAAGTCTTTGTACAAATACCGGCAGCACGATAAACAGACTTATGGGGGATATTACAACTATTCCAAAGAGAAAGTAGTATTTAGAGCGAACAGGATGATAAAATTATTGGATGTGATCGAATCCGTCAGTGATGAGGCCTTTGGCGAGCCGAAAGAAAAACTATTTAATATAAAGAAGTTCTATAATCTTTTGGCGCAAGACAAGCTCTCTTTGCGGCAAATATTATCTTCCGGACTTGACGCGGAGAAAAAAACCAAGCTGCTGCTGATGCGCAAAATAAGCCGGGCCGCCGCGCTGGCATTAAGGATAAAAAATGCGATTGGGCGTTAAAAAAAGTTCTTTTTGGTTTTATTCAATTCTACTGCTGATACTGGCTTATCCGTTCAATGTGCGCGTGGTCGCGTTCCTTAGCGTTTCCGATTTGTTGTTTATATTATTGTTTGTGTTGGGGTTTCTGTTTTTTGGGATGAAACGAACTGGTGTCGGCTGGCTCGTCTTTTTTGTTTTGCTCTTTCTTTTTGGAAGCGCATCCTACGGGATTATTTTTTTTGGATTTGCTACGGAATATCTGGCTTTTTTCTATAAATATGGAGTTGTTCTTCTTTTATCGTGGTTTCTTTTATCAGCGGAATTGGACGGTTTTAAGATTAAGATCTTGCTAAAAGCCCTGTTTATATCTTATGTCTTTATGGTGTTTTATGTATTCTTTCATTATTGCCTGGTTTTATCTGGATATCAGGCGCGCTTAATGCCCGACTTTCCTTTTTCCGAGCCTTCGGCATCCGCATATCACTTGTACGGCGCTTATTTATCTACTGGCCTAATTACAATTATCTCATACTGGCTTTTTTTGGGCAGACAAAAGATGCATTCTTATATTGTCATTCCAGCATTCACTCTTATCTCCTTTATTGCTGTTTTGTTGGTAGGTGCCCGGGCCGCTTTTTTATCGTTGGGCATCGGAATCTTTGTTATAGGATCGATATTCTTTGTCAAGACCGGTTTGTTTGCTCCTCCAAAGAAGTTTTTGTCCGCACTGATTATATTTGCCTGTGTCGGGATGATTGTTGCGGGCATATTTCCTCAGTATTCACATGATTTGGATAGGCCGTTCGCAGCAATTAGGAGGGCTACGGGTATATCCACGATTGTTGCCGGGGCGGACCAAAGCGCCATGGGTAGGCAGGTTAAATTTGCTCAAGCTGCAGATTTGACATTTAATAATACGATTTTGTTTGGTACAGGCGTGTCCTCGACTTCTTTTACATGGGTGGACAATTCCATAGCAAGGTTGTTGATTGATGCGGGATTTGGTGGTCTTTTTTTCTTCTTATTGCTTATAGGAATGTTTATCGCTCAGGCTTATAAGATAGCTAAAGCGTCCGGAAACTTAAAGGTGTTTTATGTGTTCTTAATGGCTTGTGCGACATATTTTGTAAACAGTATATCTACAGAGTTTTTTCTGGTTACTAGGTCGATATTTCCCTTTCTTATTCTGACATGTCTGCTTAATAAGCTTATGTCAGTCCCGTTTGTTGAAAAATAAGGGCATTTTATTGTGAAGTTGTCGATTGTTACATCGGTTTATAATAATAGCAAAAGCATTTCCTCCGCCATTAACTCCGTTCTTTCCCAAAATGATATTAATCTTGAATACATCATCATCGACGGCGGCTCAATGGATGGGACCGGGGGATAGATCAGGATTGACATTTCATATTGTTATCAAATATAATAACAATATGAAATACATTGAATTGGTTGAAGCGGTACAAACTCCTGTTTTCACTGTGGCCGAAGTGCGGTGGGGCGGGGGCGTCGTTTACCGATATCAGTTGACGCGCTGGGTGAAGAAAGGCTATCTTGCGCGGCTGCGCAACGGGATATACTACTTTGCCGATAAGGAAAAATCGATAATACCTGAAGAGATTGCCGCGCTCCTATGCCGGCCGAGCTATATAAGCCTGGAATGGGCGCTTTCGCATTACGGATTGATACCGGAAGCGGCGGGAGCCGTGACCTGCGTCACCTCCAGGCTCAACAGAAAATACGCCAATAAGTTCGGTCGGTTCATATACAGGCACATCAAGCCGGAGTTGTTCTGGGGTTATGTTCCAAGGAAAAACAGTCTTCCATATCTGGTCGCAGAGCCGGAAAAAGCCCTGTTGGACTACTTTTACCTTAATACCGGGCGTATTGATGCCGAAAGAGAGCTTGCGGCTCTCAGACTGAACCCCGATATCTTTTCGGAGGTCATAAATAAGAGAAAACTAAAAAGATATGCCGGCGCTTTTGGAACGGAAAAGATGGAAAGGATAACGGACCTGTGCTTACGATCGATCAAATAAGCGCTTATTTCAGCAAAGACGAGTTCAGAAAAAATCCTGTGATGTCTTTTACGGAATATCTGCAGTATGAACTGTTGGATTCCATTTATAAACAGCCCGCGTCATCGCGCCTCAGCTTTATAGGCGGTACGTCGATTAGGATAATGCTTGGCAGCGGCAGATTTTCCGAGGACCTTGATTTTGACAATTTCGGGCTTGATTTTAAGGGATTTGACAAACTTTTACTGTCAGCCTGCGGCGATATGAGATACAAGGGCTTTGTCGTCGAATACAGGACCGTGGAAAAAGGCGCCTACCACTGTTATATAAGATTTCCAAAAATACTTTTCGACGCGGGGATATCTCCCGACAGCAGGCGGAAGATACTTATAAGGATAGACAGTCAGAAAAAGGAGGCTTTTTACAAGCAGGACATTCATTTGCTCAACAGGTTTGGCATATATCGCCCCGTAAAGGCAGCTCCGACTTCGGTGCTCCTGGCGCAGAAGATGATGACCGTTATATCAAGGAAGAGGGAGAAAGGCCGCGATATATACGATTGTTCTTTCCTTTTGGGCGTTGTCCCGCCGGATTTCAGTTTTATAAGAAAAGCCTATAAAATGGGCAGGGGTGAATTCATCGCCGCTTTTGACCGCAGGATAGGTGAGATCGACCTGAGATATATGGCCAGAGACGTCGAGCCGTTCCTTTTCGACGAAAAAGACCTCGACAGGGTAAAAACCTTTGATCGGTACTGGGATTCGTTCAAAAAGAAACTGATTTGACCATTTACGAAAGTCTTGCTATATGAAGAACCCTAAAATATCTATTATCACCGTCGTTTTCAACAACAAGGAAATGATTTCTTCGGTGATCGACTCCGTGCAGGAGCAGACATATAAGGACATAGAACATATAGTGATCGACGGCGGCTCAACGGATGGGACCGTGGATATAATAAAGAGCTACGGCGGCAAAATAACAAAATTTATTTCGGAACCCGACAACGGAATTTATGATGCTATGAATAAAGGGATAAAGCTCGCTTCCGGAGATATAATAGGCATCCTGAATTCCGACGACATGTACGCGGATAATGCCGTATTGAAAGATGTCGCGGAGACGTTTGAGCGGACCGGCGCGGACGCTGTTTACGGTGATCTTGTGTATGTGAATAAGGACGATACGAACGAGGTCGTTCGTTATTGGAAGTCCGGTCCCTACAAGCCCGGAAGTTTCCGCAAAGGCTGGCATCCGGCGCATCCGGCACTTTTTGTGCGGAAGGCGATATATGACAAATACGGTGTTTTTGACACTTCTTTTGATATTTCCGCCGATTTTGAACTGATGCTCCGATTCTTTGAAAAACACAGTATAAAGACCGTGTATCTGCCCAGGGTGCTGGTAAAGATGCGCGTGGGGGGCGAGAGCAACCGGTCTTTGGCAAATATAATAAAAGGGAATGTTAACATCTTGCGCGCTTTTTGGAAGAGCGGCATTTTTGTCACGCCGCTTTACACGCTCAGAAGGGCGTGGGGGAAGATGAAACAATTTAAGGAGTAGCTGATGTGACGGAAGGCAGGAGACTAATAATAACGCGAATGGGAATTGCCCGAATGACGCTAATCACGCTAATAACTCAAATCCGGAGGAGGGGCTGCAAAGTAAATGTCCGTAATTCGTGCTATTCGGGCCAATTAGCGTTCTATTAGCGAATGTTATAATATTCGCGCACAAATTCACACACATTACTCCTTGACAGCTATTGGTTGATGTTGTAATATCTGCAACAATAGATGTAAAAAGCGCATCGCGCAAGGAGGTTGGTAATGTCTTTTGTATTTTTGAAGACTAGATTGAGAAGGGATCTGTTGTCATGCCTTTTGTCAAATCCAGACAGGGAATATTACGTGAGAGAGCTGGCGTCTTTGATCGGAACGGACGCGGGAAATCTGTCCAGAGAGCTGAGAAAGCTTGAAGATGACGGGCTTTTGGCGTCAAAAAGGCGCGGGAGCTTAAAACTATTCCGGATAAACAAAAAATACCCGCTTTACGCGGAATTGAGCAGGATCATATCTAAAACAACAGGTGTGGAAGGAAGCTTGCGAAGCCTGATGAATTCTCTCAGGGACATAAAAAAAGCTTATATTTATGGTTCCTTCGTGCGCGGCGAAACAAACGCCTCTTCTGATATCGACCTTTTTATCGTCGGATCTCCTCCGTTGCGCGAGCTGTCTTCAAAACTCAGTCCTCTGGAGAAAAAATTATCTAGAGATATCAATTTTAATGTTTTTTCGAAAAAGGAATTTGAGAAGGAAAAACAAAAAAAAGGAAGTTTTGTGTGGCTCGTCGAAAAAGGCGCGAAGATAGTCCTGAAGGATAACGGGGATGAATGATGTAATAAGCGGACTGATAAGGTCCGGCAAACTGTCCAGACAGAAGGCGGGATTTTCTCAGGTCGAGGGAATGCTCAGGGCGGCCATAGACGATCTAGAAGAAGCGAAAAAAGTCCGCTCTGTATCCGGCAAAGCCACCTATTTGATGGCCTATAACGCGATGCTGAAAGCCGGGAGAGCGCTTCTGCTGCAGAACGGGCTAAGGCCTGACGACGGAGAACAGCACAAGACCGTTGTGGACGCGACCGGATCGATAATGGGAAGCAAGTATAAAGAGCTTATTATTCAATTCGACGTAATGCGCAGAAAAAGGAACGAATTCACCTACGGGGCGATGTCGGCGGCTTCAGGGGCCGAATCTTCTGCCGCTCTATCCGATTCGGTCGAGCTTATAAAATGGATCTTAAAAGAAATTAGAAAAACCAATCCTCAGATGAGCTTTGATTGGGAGTGAAAACATCTTTCCATTTTACATTGATATTTGGAGATGTCAACTCCAAATAGCATAATCATTTTTCAGTCCAAAAAGAAGATGAGGCAATTTAAGCTGTAAGCTATAAGCTATAAGACCGGAAGGGGCAGGCAGGGGTAAACCGGCAGGCAACAGTAATAACGCGAATGGGAATTGCCCGAATGACGCTAACCACGCTAATAACTCAAATCCGGAGGAGGGGCTGCAAAGTAAGTGTCCGTAATTGGCGCTATTCGAGCCGATTCGCGTTTTATTAGCGAATAGGATGATATTCGTGCCTTAGCTCCCGCATTTGTAAGAATGTTATAATTATCCCCATGAAAGCACTTATCACCGGTATTACCGGCTTTGTCGGAAGCCATCTGGCTGAATATCTTCTGTCCGAAGGGGTAGAAGTGTTCGGGGCTGCCAGATGGCGCAGCGACAGGGAAAATATCGCGCATTTAGAAGGCAAGATAAAGCTCGTAGAATGCGATATCAATGACGCGTCTTCCGTCAAGCAGATGCTTGTTGATATCAAGCCTGACAGAATATATCACCTGGCGGGACAAAGCTCGGTAGCGGCTTCGTGGAACAGCCCTTCAGAGACTATAAATACCAATGTCGTTGGCCAGATCAATATTTTGGAGGCCGTAAGGTCCCTTGCTCCCGACATCCGCGTGCATATACCCGGCAGCAGTGAAGAATACGGGTATGTGGAGAATAAAGACCTTCCGCTTACCGAAACCTCCCAGCTTAGGCCTTTATCGCCATATGGAGTGAGCAAAGTCGCTCAGGACCTTCTGGGCTACCAGTATTTCAAAAGCCACGGGTTGCAGATAGTCAGGACGCGCGCTTTTAACCACACAGGTCCCCGCCATGCCGATATATTCGTTACATCCAGCTTTGCAAAACAGGCTGCTATGATAGAAAAGGGGATCGCGGATCCTGTCATCAGGACCGGAAATCTTGATGCCAAAAGGGACTATTCGGATGTGCGGGACATCGTAAGAGGATATGTTCTGGCGCTTGAAAAAGGCGAGCCCGGAGATGTGTACAATATCTGCAGCGGCAAGGCGGTCAGCATAAAAGAGATCCTTGATATGATACTTTCATTCAGCTCAAAAAAGATAACCGTCGAACAGGACCCGTCCAGAATGCGCCCCTCTGATATCCCCGTCACGGTGGGGGATCATTCCAAATTTTCCTTAAAGACAGGCTGGAAGTCCGAGATCCCGCTTGAGAAGACACTTAGGGATATATTTGACTATTGGATAGAAAGGATCGGCAAATGAAAAAAGCTTTGATAACCGGGATCACCGGCCAGGACGGGTCGTATCTGGCTGAGCTTCTTTTGGAAAAAGGATATGAGGTCCACGGGACGCTGAGAAGGTCTTCCAGCTTTAACACGGAGCGTATCGATCACATCTTTCATGATCTACAGACCTATCACAGCGACCTGACGGATTCTTCGAGCCTCAACCGCCTTATAGAGAACATCCAGCCTGACGAGATATACAACCTCGGGGCTCAGTCGCACGTGAAGGTCTCTTTTGAGGTGCCCGAATATACTGCGGAGACCGATGCGGTCGGCACGCTCCGGCTTTTGGACGCGATCAGAGAAACAAAGATCAAGACAAAGTTCTACCAGGCCTCTACCAGCGAAATGTTCGGCGGCATACCGGGGACCGAGCCGCAGAAAGAAACGACCCCGTTCCATCCGCGCAGCCCTTACGGCGCCGCCAAGCTTTACGCTCACTGGATAACGATCAATTATCGCGAGGCATATAATCTCTTTGCCTGCAGCGGGATTTTATTCAACCACGAGTCTCCCAGAAGGGGCAGGACTTTTGTAACGCGCAAGATATCAGTAGGCGCGGCAAAGATCAAGCTGGGCCTTTCGGACAAGATCACGCTGGGCAACCTGGACGCCAAAAGGGACTGGGGATATGCTCCCGATTACGTGCGCGCCATGCATTTGATGCTCCAGGCCAAAGAACCGGACGACTACGTGATAGCCACAGGCGAGGCGCATTCGGTCAGGGAATTCTGCGAAAAAGCGTTTCTGGAAGCAGGCATCGAGATAGTTTGGAAGGGCAAAGGAGTAGACGAGAAAGGCCTTAATAAAAAAACCGGCAAGGCTGTCATAGAGATCGATCCTAAGTACTTTAGGCCGTCTGAGGTGGAATATTTGCTCGGCGATCCGGGCAAAGCCCGCGATAAGCTCGGCTGGAAACCAAGCGTGTGTTTTGAAGAACTGGTCAGGATGATGGTGAGAGAAGACATCAAGCTTTTGGAGAAAACAAGCGCATGACGGAAAACTTCTGGAAAGAAAAAAGAGTAACTGTCACCGGAGGCGCCGGTTTTCTGGGTTCTCATCTTATAGAAAAGCTTAAACAGCGCGGATGCGGAAATATCTTCATCCCTGTCATAGAAAAGTATGACCTTGTCGACAAAGACTCGATAATCAGGATGTACAAGGATTCAAAACCGGATATAGTGATTCACCTTGCGGCGATAGTAGGCGGCATAGGTGCCAACATGGCCAATCCCGGGAAATATTTTTACGACAATCTTATGATGGGGACGCAGCTAATAGAACAGGGAAGGCTGGCGGGAATAGAAAAATTTGTCGCGATTGGCACTATCTGTGCTTATCCAAAATTCACTCCAGTGCCTTTTAAAGAAGAGGACCTGTGGAGTGGCTATCCCGAAGAGACCAATGCACCCTACGGCCTTGCAAAAAAGATGATGCTCGTGCAGTCGCTGGCGTACCGCCAGCAGTACGGCTTTAACAGTATTTTTCTGCTCCCGGTCAACCTTTACGGACCGCGGGATAATTTTGACCTTGGCAGTTCCCATGTGATCCCCGCACTTATCAGGAAGTTTGTTGAGGCAAAGCAAAGGGGCGACAAAACGATCACCGCCTGGGGCACCGGAAATGCCAGCCGCGAATTTCTTTATGTGGAAGATGCCGCCGAAGGGATCATTTTGGCTGCGGAAAAATATAATAAGTCCGATCCTGTCAACCTGGGCGCGGGTTTTGAGATAAAGATAAAGGATCTGGTAGAGCTGATCAAAGAACTGACTGGTTTTAAAGGCGAGGTCATCTGGGACAGCTCCAAGCCCGACGGCCAGCCGCGAAGGATGCTGGATGTCTCCCGCGCGCAGAAGGAGTTCGGTTTTGAGGCGCGTACAGACTTTAAATATGGTTTGAAAAAGACCATAGAGTGGTATGAGCGGAAAATTAACAATTAACAATTCGCAAATTAACAACATGGCGAGCTTCGCACTTTTTTAGTCCATTCCGAGCGAAGCGAGGAATTCATCGTTGTTAATTGTTTAATTAGGCAATTGTTAATTCTTTTATTAGGCTTGCAACTCTCATTTCCCTAAACTATAATCTTGGTGTATGTTCATAGCTCTAAAGATACTTTTGGACGCCGCGGTAATAACATTCGCCTATCTGGCGGCCTACAGTATCAAATTCGGCGAAGGCATTTCCGGCTTCATGGATTTTCCCTGGGGAACTTACGGCAAATACCTGTTTTGGATAGTGGCCATATATCTCGTCTGTTTTTATTTCTCCGGCCTTTACAGGGAGCGCAAAGGCATACTCATTGAAATAGACGAATTCCTCGGCAGTATCGGGGCCGTCTTAGTGGCCTGGTCGATAGTGATAGTCCTTACTTTCATCAAAGGCGAGTACATGTATTCAAGGGGAGTGATCATAGTAAGCCTCCCGCTGGCGCTGTTCCTGACGGCTTTTGTCAGGCAGGTGCTGCTCAGAATAGAGCTTTTTGCCAGGGCAAAGGGATATTCCGGAAAAAAGGCGGCCATAATAGGGTCCGGCAAATACGCGTCATCCGTCGCCGACAAGATAAAAAGCCATCCTTCATACGGTGTTTTCTTCGCGGGGTTCATAGGTTCTTCAGGCAGGGACAACCTGGGGACGCTGGATGATCTGGAAACCGTGATCGACCGCCATGGCATAAACGTTATTTATGTGGCGGACCCTGAGCTCAGCCGCGACGACCTGGCCCGTCTTGCCGATATCTGCGACGGCAAAGGAGTGGCCCTGGGGACGCTCCCGGATATTTTTCAGATACTTACGACCTCTCCGACGGTCGAGGATATCGAGGGGGTCCCTGTCGTCCATCTTAAAAAGATACAATTATCACCTTTTAACAGGTTCCTGAAAAGGAGCTTTGATATACTTCTCGCGCTTTTCGGATTGATCATATTCTCGGTGCCGATGCTGATCATTGCTGTTTTTATAAAACTCACTTCTCCGGGGCCTGTTGTATATGTTCAGCGCAGGGTGGGCAAAGGCGGAAAATTCTTCCGTCTGTACAAGTTCAGGACCATGGTCCATAAAGCCGAAAAAGGCATGGGTGCAGTGCTGGCAACGGCGGATGACCCCAGGAAAACTTTATTCGGCAGGATCTTGCGTTCCACCAACCTTGACGAATTACCGCAGCTTTTTAACATACTGAAAGGCGATATGAGCTTTGTGGGGCCCAGGCCGGAACGTCCGGTGTTCGTCAGCCGTTTTAAGACGGATATCCCTAAATACATGGACCGGCACAAGATAAACGTCGGCCTGGGAGGCTGGGCGCAGATGCAGGACGGAGGTTATGACATGTCCGCGGAAGAAAAGCTCAAGTACGATCTCTATTACATGGAGAACTGGTCACTGCTGCTTGATATCAAGATCATCCTCAAATGCGTCGAGATAGCTTTTACCAGGAAGAGGATAAATTGAAAATAGCCATAAACGCGATGCTTTTGTCCGCTCCCAGGTTCGGCATATGGACATATATATACAATCTGATCGCTAACCTTGCCGCCATAGATAAAAAGAACAGCTATGAGATATTTTCCGGGTCCAGCGAACTTGATCTGGACGCATCTCCCAATTTTAACGTTCTCAAGCCTCCTTTTGATCTTCCGAGGCCTGCCGCCAGGATACTATGGGAGCATTTTGTCCAGCCGTTCCTGATAAACAGGGGCCTGCCGGACGTTTATCATAATCCGGACCACATACTTCCGCTGCTTCCAGTAAAGGCGAAAAAGATAGTCACGGTCCATGACCTGTGTTTTTATAAACATCCGGAGACATTTTCAGCGGCCAAGAGAAGATACAAAAAGATGATGACACCGGTGTCGCTAAAGCGCGCCGACAGGATAATAGCCGATTCTCACTCCACAAAAAAGGACATAATTGAACTCTTCTCCATACCGGAGGACAGGATAAATGTCGTTCATATCGGCGTAAACAAGGATTTTAAGCCTCTGTCCGGCGCAAAAGATCATGAACGCCCGTTCATTCTGTTCGTAGGGACACTGGAAAAAAGAAAGAACATAGAAGGCCTTATAGACGCGTATGCTCTTGCCGTGAAGCAGGAAGGGATTTCTCATGATCTGGTCATTGCCGGCCGGAAGGGCTGGCTCTATGACGGTATATTCAGAAAGGTCAGAAAAGAGCGGCTCGAAGGCCGCGTGAAATTCATATTTGACATAAGTCAGGAAGAACTCCCGGGTTTGTATAGTGCGGCCGAACTTTTCGTCTATCCGTCTTTTTACGAGGGCTTCGGGCTTCCCGTGCTCGAGTCAATGGCCTGCGGGACTCCGGTGATAACATCCAATGTTTCTTCTCTGCCGGAGGTCGCAGGGGATGCCGCCGTTCTTGTGGACCCCAAAGATACATCCACCCTCGCGGTTAAGATCGCCGGCGTTTTAAAAGACCCTTCGCTCAGGAGAGCCATGTCACAAAAAGGGCTTTTGAGGGCGCGGCAGTTCACATGGGATAAGTGCGCTCGAGAAACGCTGGACGTGTACAGGTCGGTGCTATAATCTTCTCATGAAACGATCTCACTCAGGCGAGTTTGCGCTTATCGAGAAGATATCCCGCGTCATAGGGAAGAATTCCCGCAATGTCGTCAGGGGTATAGGTGACGATTGCGCGGTGATAAGCGGCGGCCGCGGGAGATATATGCTTGCCGCATCCGATGCCATTGTCGAATCGGTGCATTTCGATCTTTCGTACTATTCCTTTTTCGACGTGGGATGGAAAGCGCTTGGGGTCAATCTGTCGGATATCGCTGCCATGGGGGGGATACCAAAATACGCCCTTGTCTCGCTAGGTCTGACAAAAGGCACAACTCCTAAAGATGTATCGGAAATATACAGAGGCATGAAGAAGCTTGCGCAGCGGTACTGCGTGGATATCGTAGGCGGGGATACAGTGCTTTCACCTCAAAAGCTTTTTGTTTCGGTCACTGTGACGGGTGAGGTGGAAAAGAAAAAAGTCCTCTACAGGAACGGCGCAAAACCAGGAGACCTGATAATGGTCACCGGCAAATTCGGAAGAGGCCTCACCCCCCCCCCCCCCCACCAAAAGGGGGTGGGGGGGGGCGATTAAAAACATTATAAAAACCCCAAAGGTGGGGTGGGGGGGGGGGCGGGCCGGGGGGGG
>CAZRTO010000040.1:0-13565 GCA_964603025.1 uncultured bacterium
CCTCCCATGTGACACCCCTTAGGCTGCTCCTCAAAAATATCTGGTTCCCCGCCTCTCCGGTCACAGCGAACACCCCTTCCACCGTCTGCCGGCTGCTTGCCTCGAACGTTATCTTCTTCCCCGCCGTATTGCAGTACAAATTGTAAAACGACGTATTCCCGCTGATCAGGGACGGATACAAGGCATTCGCCAAGACAACCGTTCCCGTATCTTTCTTAAAACTCCCCTGAGCCCCTCTGTAAAAATTCTCGTGTATAGTTATCTGCCTGTTACCGGCTTCAAGTGTCCCGTTATATAAGTACAAGCTGCCCTCATATCCGCCTCCCGAATCCAGCACGAGGTTATTACCCAAAGAGATCTTCCCGGTAAAATTGCTTGTGAGCTGCAGCCCGCCTATAGGAAGAGTAAGTACCCCTGGCGTGCTTATCGTCGCATCCGACGTGCCTATATATACCTTCGCGGAATTATCCTGAGGATAGCTGCTGTGCTTATTCCAGTTCTCCGCGTCATCCCAGCTGCTCCCATCCCCTGCGCCGGTCCACAGCCATTTCTCCCAGTGAAAATACGGGGTTGTCCTGCCCTCGTCTATCCCCCATACCCTCCCAAAATCCCATCCCGCGTCCTCAAAATTCCTGCGCCTCTTCATGTTCGCTTCTGTTGTAAGCGTGCCGTAGCCGTTATTTCCGTTGGCCTGGGTAAAAAAACATCCTTCAACACCGGCATATTGTCTGAATCCTATCAATCCGCCAATTGAACTGCCTCCGCTCACAGTACCTGAAGCAAAACAGTTCTCTACAGGGATATACGCACTTTCTCCTATCAGCCCCCCAACAGCAAACCAACCGCCTTCTACCGTTGCAACCGCGTAAGAGTCATATATTCCTGAACTATACGCAGTACCAGCCAGGCCTCCCGCATAATTCCCAGTATTAAATACTCTCCCTTTGAAATACGAATTTCTTAAAAAAGCGCCGACAGAACCAAAAAGGCCGCCTACCGTACTTGCCCCTTGAACATGGGCGTCGGCTCCGCAATTAAACACTGATCCTGAAAAATAATTTCCGGCTATAGCTCCAACATTACTCCATCCTCTAATGCTGGCTCCGGTAAGCTCCAGGTCTCTTAGTGAGCCCCATGCAATCCCGAACATGCCCACATAATTTTCAGAAGGCCTGTTTATCCACAAGCCGGATACTGCATAATAATTACCATAAACAGTTCCATAAAAGGAGGTGAATTCATCCCCTATTGGAATAAATCCTTCATGTGTAGTGCCGTTCCAGTTCCAGCGTCTTGTAGGCGACGCGTCAATATCGCCGGAAAGTTTGTAATAATATGAGCTTCCTCTAAGATTGATCAAGCCCTGCAGGCCGTAAATATCATGGATCATATAGGGACTGCCGTAAGTCCCCGACCCGCCAAGGCGCAAGAACGAAGGATTGGACGGAGCGGCGGTATCTGGTATTATGAAATCCCCTTCTATGGTCAACGCGTAGGCGCCGGGAGTAGCACACCTGAAATATCCTGAGACCTGCTCGAACGTGGTCGTGACCGTCAATGTTGCTTCCTGCGTAATCCGCACGCTACTCGTGCTTTCTATGGACAGGGAACGGATAACATTATTAGAATTGAACTCGTCGATCCTCGAAGGCTTCGAACTGGTCGCGTCAAATACGACCGACTCTCCGGCTTCAGGAGTCATATTTCCTGTCCAGTTGTCTCCATCAGACCAGAAATTAGTAGCGCCATTACCCGTCCAGACCTTTGTGCCCTGAGGTACAAAGATCGCCTCTATGGAATGAAAGGCGTCCGCTATCACCAGCAAATTCAGCGGAGACACGAGAGCCCCTGATATGGGAACACCGTCCTTTTTTACAAATCCAATATAATAACCCTCTTCGGTCGTGACGGTTATAGTGATCTCCTCATCGGCGGTCACAGGGATATCGCCGTAAGGCGATATGCTACCGCCCACACCGGAAGAGACGGTCCTTATTACAAACCCGTCAAAACCCGTCCAGTTGTAGTTATTTCCGCCGTCATAGCTTGATTCCACGATTATCGGGTTTGGATTTATGTTGTAGGAATTATAAACGATCAGATTAGTGGCGGTCTTGGGGCCCTTAGGGTCGATATACCAAACCTCGGTGGAAGCTCCGCTTCCCATCAGTCTGACGAGATTGGCAGTTCCCGCCTCGCCGGTAAAATACATGCTGCCTTCTATCGTATGGACGCTGGCAGATTCGAAAGTAACCGTCTTGCCCGGGGTCCTTATGAAAAGATCGTTAAGCACCTTTGAGCCTTTCATAAAAGACGGCTTGCTTCCTGTCATTTCCACCGTACCTGTCCCCGCCGTGAATCTGTAGCGCGAAGCTGTTTGGAAAATGCCTTCGATACTTATGCTATGGCTGCCTGCCTCCAAAGTTCCCCCGAGGATCACAAGGTTCCCGCCTTTTTGCGCTTCATCGGTAAGAAAAAGCGGACCGTTAAGACTGAGAATAGCATTGTACGAACTGCCGAGCCGCAGCTCCCCAAGGACCAGCGCGTCTGACGGCATGGTTATCGTTTCATTGGTCGCGCTCAAAAAGACCTTGTCTGACCCAGTCTGCGGATATGACGATGCTTTTTCGAGGTTCCTGTTCCAATTGTCGGCATTGGCCCAGTTGCCGCTTCCGGATCCGCCTCTCCAGCAGAAATTCTTCCACATGAGATAAGGGGATGAATAGCCCTCGTCGATAGACCAGGTATCGTTAAAGTCCCATCCGATAAAAGTCGCGCTTTGTTTGGACTGGGTATCGGAGATCAAAGTGGCAATGTTGTTGAAATACGGTTTATGATCGGTGTAATAACAACTGTTCACGGTGGAATTGTTCGAAGCAAATCCGCCTATGTACACACTCCCGGAAGCTTCTACGGTCGTTTTTGTATAGCAGTTGGTATATGTTCCTAACGTCGCGAATCCGCCCGCCTGTGTCCTTCCGCTCCCGACCCTTCCCTCGGAATAGCTGTTATTTGCAACCCCATAGTTAGAAAAACCTGCTTCTGTTATTGTAAAACTCGTTATATTCGCGTAACATCTGTTCACATTGTGTGCCTGATAGGCAAATCCTCCGCGTGCTTCGACAGTTCCGGAAATATAACAGTCCGAAATAAGACAATTGGATGAAGCATAACCGATAAAGCCTCCGGATTGATAAAAAGATGAGTATATGTCTGCGTTGTCGAGACCAACATTTCCTATTGATCCGGATGTTGCGTATCCAAATAGTCCTGAATGGCTGTTATTTGTATTAGTTGAATAAGGCCGGTATATGTACAAGCCGGATATTTTGTTGTTGTTGCCGTTGAAATGGCCCGTAAAAGGCCTGTGAGGAAGCGCTGAAAAAGGAGAATATGCCCCTATAGGATCAAAACCCCTGCCTTCATATCCGCTGACCGGAAGCCAGTTCCGTGTGGATGAAGCGTCTATATTGTTCGCGAGCTTGAAATATTTGTTTAGATGGCATTTCACCGCCTGCAAACCGTAGACATCGTATATGATATACGGATCTCCTGAAGTCCCCGCTCCGACAAATCTTTTGAAAGCTTCCGATGTATCCGGTATCCTGAAGTTTTGGCCAACGGAAAAAGGCTTAAGCCGTGGCGATTGCGGATGCATATCGTAAGATTCAAAAGTACCGCCATACTGTTCAAAACTGCCATCCACCACAAGGTCCATCATCTGCACGATCGTCCCGAGATAAGATGATTCGATTGTAATATTCTCGACGGCCACATCCGTCACATCCGGCCATATCAAACACTCCCTTGAAGTCACAGCATTGAATACGGCAGATTCATCTGCCGACGGGACCTGATATCCGGTCCAGTTCGCGGCTGTCTGCCATAAGGCCAAGCCCGATCCGGCTCCGGTCCAAACTCTTATGCCATCCCTCACAAAATACGCTTCCACGGAGTGGTATCCGGTGCCCGGCAGCTGCACCATGTGAGGACTTGAATAAGGTCCGGCTTCAAAAGTCCCGTCGATCCTGACATAGCCGATGTAATAACCGGAAGAAGCCGTTATCTCGAGATTAGTCGGAACTCCTATTGGCGAAAGGATCTCTCCAAGCACTCCCGAGGGAGAAATGGACCCGCCTTCATTAGTGAATACAGTGACGGAATATCCCCCGAAATTCCAGCCGTGGTTATTGCCTCCGTCATAAGAGTCCAAAGCATTAATTGTCGTTCCAAGATTGTGAGAGTCCGCGACTATCAGATGATTTGCCGTGACCGATGACTTTGGGTCTATGAACCAACGCTCGCCGCCCCTCGACGAGCCGCTCAGCATTATTTCCCTGCCTGCTTCGCCGCTCAGGTACAAAGAGCCTTCTACCGTGTGCACCGAACCGGCTTCAACGGTGATCCTTTTGTAGGGCGAGGAAGACCTGAGATCATAGTAGTGTATATCTCCCGAGATATTGGACGGCACACCAGCCCCGCTTATCTCCACGGTACCGCTTGTCGTTGAGCCGGGGGTGTTCGCATAGAATCTGGCATCCGGGAAAACCTTGAGATCGCCGAAAACGGCAAGTTTTTTGCCGCGGGCTTCGAAAGATCCGTTCATGATGATCAGATTGCCTGACCGGTTGGAAGATGTGGTGATCGTCATATCGGCTCCAAGAGCTACTCTTGTGGAAAAATCCGGGCCGATCTTCAGGCCTCCTATGGTAGTTTCGGAGGTGGGAGTGTTTAACCCGACAACGCCCGAATTAACGTACGCTTTGTGGGACTCCGCGGAAGGGTATCCGCTGTTAAAATTCCAGGCGGACGGATCGGTCCAGGCGCTTTTTTCCCCCAGCCACGAGTATATTCTCCACAAAAGATAAGGGGTCGATTTGTTCTCGTCAATACTCCATATCCGCCCGAAATCCCATCCGGAATATGACGATTCTTTGCTTATGAGGGCCGGCGGCAGGTAGGTCCCCGCAAAATTGTTGATGTAATAATCCGTATAGTAGCTTTTCTCTATGGAGCCGCTTCCATATGTAAAGGATGAGACCAGGCCATATACCGGATTGCCAGAAGCATAACAGTTAGAAATTGAACCGGAAGAAAAATAAGCCAATCCTCCGACATCACCAAAAGAGCTACTTCTCAAAACTTGAGAATGGCAGCTTAAGACAGTTCCGGTGTTATATCCGATCAAGCCTCCAAGATAAAACGCATAGTTCGGATATGGTTTGTCCATATAGGAAAGACGAACCTGAGAAAAACTCTCGGATACTTTTCCGGAATTGTGACCGACCAAACCACCTCTGTAGCTATATCTGGTCAAAGCCCCGGGATAATAGAGCAGTTCCCCCTGAAAAGAACATTTTGTTATGGTGCCGAACGCCCGGCCGGCCAGACCGCCCACATAATAGACATCGGAAAAGCTGATCTTGGAATCCTCTATGATAAGGTTTCTGACTCCGGAGTCGGCCCCAAGATATCCGAACAATCCTATTGAATTTTCCGAATAGGTGTCTCCCGACCGGTCCATATGCAAACCGGTTATCTTCTGATAAGCGCCTTCCATAGAACCGGTAAAGGCATTGGTAGGAGAAGTAGTCGTATAGGATCCCAGAGTATAGCCGATCGGGACAAACCCTTCGTGCGTGGCTCTCTGAGCGTTCCAGTTCCAATACCTGGTACCTGTTGCATCTATATTGTTCGCCAGTCTGTAATTCTTCGAGAGGTTAGTGTTGCATCCGACCGCCTGAAGACCGTAAACATCATAAATGAGATAAGGAGATCCTGATGTCCCGGAACCGGAATATCTTATGAACAAAGCCTCCCGGGTAACAAAAAACCCTTCACCGGCCGAAAATACTATCCCCTGTGGGTCTGCGCATTTGAATGTCCCCCCGTACTGTTCAAATGCGGACGATACTACAAGAGAGCTCAGCTGCTCAATAGTCCCGCTGTAAGAACTCCTTATTGTAATGCTGCGCACCGAAACAGGGGCGTCTATGGTGCACACTGCCGTACTGGTGAGGTCAAAGATGACATCATCGTTTGGGCCCGGAGGCCCTTTTGGTGACCAGTTATCCTCTGTTCTCCATCGGTAGTCGCTGAAAGGGTCATGGCTCCATGTATATGTCGCGGCAATAGAAACTTGGGTAAATGAAGCTGCCAAGGCAAAAAGCAGAAAAAGCCATGCCGCAATTAACCGCATTTTACAGCGCAATTTCTTTAGCCCTGACAAATTTTGATGACCTTTCACCGTGTTTGGTTTATTAAGACAATTATATAACAGCAGGGGTCGGTGTCAAGGAAAAAAGAGTTGCGAAATATCGGACGCTAATAGCCCCTGTCAAAATCAAGCAGGTATTTGACTTTTTCCTTGATGAAATCCGTCTTTGACAGCAGATAGAATACCTCGGCTCTTGTCAGGTTCCCGCCGGGAACGAAGTTGTTGCCTTTGACATAGTCCAGGTATCCGGCTTTTTTGGCCGCGTCTATGACACCCGCCCCCCAGTAATTGAGAGGCACGTCAGCGTAAGGAGGCGTCCCGCCCAGATCAGCCGTCGGCGCAAGGCCCGCGAACCTGGTTATTATAGCCACTCCCTCGGCCCTGTTGACTTTGCGGGTCGGCCTGAACGTTCCGTCGTTGAACAATGTCAGATATCCGCTGTCAAGCGCGTACTTCATGTATGAAGAGCCCCAGTGCACGGTGGCCACGTCGCTG
Source organism: uncultured bacterium (assembly GCA_964603025.1). Lineage (GTDB taxonomy): Bacteria > Margulisbacteria > WOR-1 > JAKLHX01 > JAKLHX01 > CALFCX01. The sequence continues at coordinate 6,713 of CAZRTO010000040.1, forward strand.
GCCACGGGGCTTGCAAGCTTAACGGCCGGCTGTCCTTTGGCCCTGGCAAGTATAGCGGCCATCTCAAGGCGGCTCACGGCCTCCGCCGGTCTGAGGAACCCCGAACTGGCGTCCCTGAGCGTGAAGCCCTGTATGCCGAGCGTGGTCATCTGCATTATCGCTTCATCGACCCAGCCGTACCTTGCAAGGTCCCTGTACCAGTTGAGCCTCAGCACTCTGGCCTCAGCGCTGCCCACTATCCTGCCTCCCTGGTCCGTTCCGGCCAGCATTATCGTGTTCTTTCCGGCTTTAAGCGGAACGGTCAGGCTGAATTCACCCTCTTTAACATCGGCCGAGGCGCTGTTCCATCTGACCTTTTCCACCGAACGATTGGTCCTGCCTTTTATGGCAACGCTTTCCGCCGTCGTCACGGTCCTGCCCCCGCTGTCCACGACCACCGGTTCCGTGGAATATTTTCCCGGACCTTCGGGAAGGCTAACTGCGAATGAAATATAGTGCCTGGAGTTATACGAAAGCAGCGTATCCAGGTAATAGGCGTAATCGACCCTGAAGGTGTCGAATTTGTATCCTACGCCCAGGGAATAGTTCATGTATTTCTCGCTGGCAGTCGCGTTCATATGTTCCAATCCGGCCCTCAGGTCAAGCGACCTCCAGACATTCCATTCCCCGCCCAGGCGGAGTTCGTACGACCTGGTCTTTCTGAACGATATATCGGAAAATATCCTGGCGTTGTATCTCGCGAGCCTGTAGGACCCGCCGACATTGAGCACCTGCGGCAGTTCTTCCTCAAGCCCGTTGTTCCATCTGATGGCCCCCGGACCTCCCGCTATCGCGTTCTCTATCACAAGCCCCGCTGAGGCCTCGTCGTTTATCCTGTAGAGAAGGCCCAGATCGAGGTTCATTCCGGTGCCTTCTCCGGCGGAGGGAATGGAGCCGCCTTTTTTCAAATATTTGAACCTGAGGCCGTAGGTAAGGTCTTTGTTTATCTTGTCGGCGTAATCTATCAGGAACATGTCCGTGCCGTAGCTGAAAGGCTCAAGTGTGGTCGGGCGGCCGGTGACCGCGTCCAGTGTCGTGGCGAATATATCACCTATTTTGTTGCTCGCGTACCCGAACCCGAGCTTGCCGAACCTTGTGGGAGATGCTATCCCTACAAGGGTATATTTTACGTCGCCCGACAGATCTGTATACATGCTCACCAGTTCAAGTTTTTTCAGGCCGTACAGCCCGGCGGGATTGGCGAACACGCATTCTCCGACGTCTGCTATTCCCACATAAGCGCGGCCCATTCCGAGGGACCTCGCGCTCGTGCCTATGTCGAGAACGTCCGCCGCGAAAGCGGAGCCGCATATCAGGGCAAAAAAGACCAGTCCTGCAATGATCTTGTTCATCTTCGTAACCCGCCGATCTTTTTTATGGAAAAATACATCCTGGCCAGCTCCTCAAAAGCTATGAGCCCGACAACCGCCAGAAGAAGCAGTCTTCCGGCCCCGGCCAGAGACGCAAGCCCGCCGCCCCGGAACATATCATCACCGCCAAATACCGGTGCCGCCGCGGCTTTGGGGCCTTTTTCATCATCGCCGGTCCTTGAAACGGATTTTACCACGACAACCTTGCCTTTGCCCATGACCCTGCCGGTCCCGGTCTCAACTATCCTTATCAGGTAGACATCATTATCGAGTATCCTGCTGAAAGCGTCGTATCCGTTCCACAGCACCTCGTTATAGCCTGCTTTGCCGCCGTTAAATCCGCTCGCGTAGTTCTCTTTCCAGGCAAGCCGGCCGTTGACATCGAACACGTATATCGTCACATTGGTATCGGTAGCCAGCCTGTATGTAAGTTTTACCGGGCCCGCGACCGGATCGAACGGATTGGGATAAGGGAGCACATGGCCGACCACTGTTTTGGTCCCTTCCGCCATGACCTGGAGGTTGATCCTTTCGTCTTCATACAATATCCCCGACGGATCGGTCGCCGCGGCCCTGATCGTGTGCGTGCCGTCAAAAAGCGCCGTTTTGATCCTGTAATTCACTGTCGTGAATATGCCTTCGGTGGAATACGAGTCGTAATATATGTTGTCGCCGTCGGTCACTTCCGTGTTATCGATATACATCCTGAACGAGGTCATATCAATCCCCGATTCGCTGCTGAACACGACGGATATGTTGGCCGTGGCGCCTATGATATCACCCGACAGGAGCCTGACGTCATCAACCGCAAAATAGTACAGGCTTCTCTTCGCTTTTGTTGTCGAAGTCCCGAGCGAAGTCCATTCCCCCCCGATCCCGTCGCCGTTAACGCCCCTGACCCTGTATGTATAGGTCGTGTCCGGAAGAAGCCCGGTGTCTGCCCATGTGAGAGCTGAAATATTCCCGGAATTATTGCTGTTGGTCTGGTTCTGGCAATAATAGAGCGTGCCTGCGGGATTGAATCCTGCGGACCAGTTGGCCGTGACCACGGTGGAAGTGGATTCCCCGAAAGCTTCGGCGGAAGGAGCCGCGGCCAGCGTGTATTTTGGCGATGCTGTAGAATAAGCCGATTCCTGTCCGCCTCCCTCGGCCCGCACTCTGAACCAGTACCTGGTATTGATCGATAAGCCGGTGGTCCCGGCCCCGGTATAAGATGTGGCACCGGCAGCCGCCGTCCCTACGTCTGAATAGCTGGATCCGTCTGAGCTTCGCTGTATCCTGAAGAGTTCTTCGCTCTCGCTGTTCCTGGTCCAGGTCACGCTCACCGATGTCGGGCTCAAAGCGGTAATTTCACAGTTGCTTGGGGCCTCAACGGTTCCAGGATTGACCGTTAATACATTCGATTCAAAAGTGGATTTTTCGTCAGTATTCCTAATGTAGATGTCCCATGCCCCATAATTTTGGATGAGGTTTGGCACAAGCACAGTACAGTTGATTGTTCCAAAGCTTGGGACCGATACCCCCGTGGCAGTCACTGTTGGCCTGTCTGTTTTGCGAAATTCAACAATGGCGTTTTCATAGAACCTGCTGCCCGTTATTTCTATGGATCTCGCTATCCCGGCTGTTGCGGTCGCTGGATCTATGGACAAATACACCGGGGCTTCGCTGGTTACAGTGAACCCGCCGGATAACGTACCGGAACCGTCGTTATTGACTACGACCACATCCCATGTGCCGATAGTGGCTCCTGTTATCGGGAGCGTACAATTGATCTGAGTGGTGCCTGTTATAGACACCCCTGTAGCGGTAATATTCGACTGGCCAGTCTTTGACAACCTCACGGTCAGCGGCGTAAAGAAGTTGGAACCGGTTATCACTACGTCGACAGGCGCGTTATTTTCTCTTGAAGCCGGAGTTATTGTGCCGACCACCGGTGCCGCTGTTATCGTGAACAAACCGGCTTCAACCGTCGATTTGTTGTCGGTATTTCTGACATACACGTCCCAGGTGCCTGTGGCAGCTCCCGTTAAATTGAAGGTCCCCCACATTCTCTGGTGGTTCGCCTCGACAGTGACCGCGGGTGAAGCTTCCGCGGTTATGATGGCAGCGCCTTTTCTCAATTCGAACCATCCTCCGGTAAACAGGTCGGTGCCGTTGATGTATATCCTTGGAGAAGTCCCTGTAGCCGCCCTGGTCGGAACAACGCTTGATATGGTCGGAGCTTCGGCTGTGACATTAAATCCTTCCCGTGAAGTCGCCTTCTGCCCGAACATATTTGTGTATGTGACGTTCCACGGGCCGATAGTCGCGTTGGAAAGCGTGATATCACACGTCATCGTGGAATAAGCGGGCCCTGTCGCTATGTTCGTCGCGGTTAAATTTGACTGTCCCTCTTTTGTCATGACAACCGTGGTCCCGGTTCCTGAGTACAACCTTTGACCGTAAAGTTTAAATCCTGTGATATTCGCGTTAGTACCGGCGGAGATCGGCTCGACGCTGGTAACAACCGGAGCTTCGCTGGTCAGGGTCAGGCGGTTTAATCCGACGCCAAGCGTTGAAACATTTACCGCCACGTCCCAGGTGCCTATCGCCTGAATTGCCGGATTCATTTCGATAGTTGCCAGGATCGTAGTCGCGCTGATGACTTCAAACGTGTTCGCTGTCTTGTTATTGAACCCGGTCCTTCTGATGTACACCGAATTCGCCCCTATAAAATTCTCCCCTGATATGACAAAGGTCCTTAGCCCGTCGTTCAATGCAGTGTTCGGCGTTATGCTATTTACAACGGGTCCCGGCGTAGCGGGATTGATCCCCGCGCTCGCCCTTGATTCGGCTGTTGTCTCATAATACGGGGTGCCGGTATTGCCCGGCCAGGAATAGCGCATGCGGAGCTTGTAATAATATGTAAATCCCTGGACAACAGAATCGGTATACTGAACTTCTCCCGACACATGAGCCGCCGTGCCGCGAAAAGCATAGGTCCCGGCTTCCTGAGTTGAACGATAGACCGCGTAAGTCTCCGCGGAATTGATCTGCCCCGAAGCGTCCTGCGTGGTTATCCCAGTCCATTTTATGGTTATGCTGTTCTCTGTGGTTGATCCGGATTTCTCTTCAGGCGTCGGGATGGGCTGGATGTGGATGTTGGGATATGTAAAACTTTGGTTTATTATATCAGTTGATGTCAATATATGGGAAGCGGCGCCGACATAGTCAATATCCCCTGCATAGCTATTACTCCCTCTTATCACTTCAAAAACCTGAAAAGCAACATTGCCAGCCGTAATATTTGTCCACGCATCACCACCTCCAAGACCTACTTTTACGTTAAACCTTGTCGGCAGAGTCTCGTTCGATTTTGAAAAGGTCGCTCCTTCTGTGCTGCTTATCCTCCGTCTTTGCGCTGATACATCCCTTCTGAACAAATTCCCAGTCCCATAATTGCTCGGATAATACGCATCGCCCGACACGCCCCCCACATTGTATATGCGTCCAATAGCAGAAAAATCAGCTCTAGCCGGCATCACAAACAACACCGACAGCAAGAAACCCATCAACACTAATATTACCGGTTTTCTCAAAGCTTTAATTCCCTTTTTGCCATTTCATTCATTCCCTCTCAGGAATAACCAAACCCGGCTCCCAATCGAAAGGTGTTTCGCTATTCCTGGAAACCTTCACCACGATCCCGTCCCCGGGATTTATCTCGAATAAATCCCCGTCCCACATTCCAAAATCAAAATCGTAATAGTATGTCCTCACGTCCTGTTCCCCTGGCACCCACTTCGTCACCTCTTCTATCTTATCCCCCCCAACACTCGCATCTATTGAACTCACCAGACTTGCTGCATCCAGGTACGCTCCTACATACGGCAAAGATATTCTGTACAAACTACCTCGATCCGTGTTCCTCGTGAACGTTATAGTCTCTGTTGAATCTACCCCGGAAACATTGAAATAAAACGACGCCTCGCTATTCCTGGAAACCTTCACCACGATCCCGTCCCCGGGATTTATCTCGAATAAATCCCCGTCCCACATTCCAAAATCAAAATCGTAATAGTATGTCCTCACGTCCTGTTCCCCTGGCACCCACTTCGTCACCTCTTCTATCTTATCCCCCCCAACACTCGCATCTATTGAACTCACCAGACTTGCTGCATCCAGGTACGCTCCTACATACGGCAAAGATATTCTGTACAAACTACCTCGATCCGTGTTCCTAACAAATCCCAACTTCTTATATGCCCCCATACTAGACTCAGGCCCTTCCCCTCCGGCTGTATATGCTCGCACTATGTAATATGCCTCGGTTGTTGAAATTGTTGCATTTTCATGGACATAAGTCAACATATTTGTCACCTCTAAAGAAGTCCATTGTTCTATCGGGACAAATTTGGAATAACTTGTATATATTTTGTAAGAAGGATCGCCTGTAACGGCGCTCCAGGACAGCACAACGTTATTCCCGCTGATATTAACTCTAAGCCCCGTTGGAGGTTCCGTAGGAACAGGATCTGTGGTCACGAACACCTCGATCGTATGCGTTCTGCGCACATCTATGAAATCGTAAGATGTAGTCCCAAAGCCGCCCACCTTTACCCCGTCAACTTCAACGCTCGCTACATAATACCCTGACCAGACCTCGGATGTTATCGTATACGTGATCGGTTCAGTCGTCGTTATCTCCACCGCCCTCCATCCCGAAGGTTCTATGCTGGTGTTTGTTTCTGCCGTGGCATATATATAGTATGTGAACCATCTGCTCGTGTTCCCGAGATTGAGATTGCTGCCTGACGGGTTTATTACTGACGCCCCTTCATTTGTAGAATCCCTAACACTCACGTTAGACACATTCGCAGTCGCTGGACTTATCTTAAACCTTACTCCCAAACTGCTGCTCTCCAGTGTGACCGGACTATCAATACTTCCTGATAATGTAAATACACCTTCGATTGTCTGCAGGCTGCCTGCCTCAAAATTCAACCTTTTACCTGGGGTATTGCATACAAAGTCCTGAAATGTTGTCGAACCTTCTATCATTGAAGCTGCTTCACCCGAAAATCTTATAAATCTGGCTGAATAAGAAGTATTAAATGTCGCGCTTTCCCCCTTTTTAAAATTACCCTCGATGGTCATGTATCTTGAATCAGTATCAAATTCCCCTCCGAGAACTATAAGGCTGCCTTCCCTCGTGCCGCCCGAACTGAAAACAATATGGCTGGCGGAAGGAACCACTTTCCCCCCAAAGTCCGGACCAAGCTGCAAACCACCCAGCACTGTCGGGCTTATGGTAAGTGTTCCATTCCCTATATTGATGAAAGCTTTGTCCTCCCTTGTCTGAGGATATCCGCTCTTCTTGTTCCAGTTGTTCGGGTTTGTCCACGATATACCGTCCGCGCTCCCCGTCCAGGTGTATATCTCCCACATAAGCTGCGGTCTGCTCT
>CAZRTO010000041.1:0-13262 GCA_964603025.1 uncultured bacterium
TTCTCCCGCGGAAGAATATGCTGGCAAGGAAGATCGCCGGCGGACACGGGATACAGCCTATTGCAGCTAATGTTGATACCGCGTTCGTCGTACAGGCTGTCGACCGCGATTTCAACCTCAACCGTTTCGAGCGCTATCTGACGCTGGTCAGATCGAGCGCGATAGAGCCCGTGTTCATATTGAACAAGACCGATCTTATATCAAAAGACGTGCTTGATGAGATGATCTCTTCCGCCAGTGAAAGGTTCGAAAGTATCCCTCTTATATGCACGAGCATTTCCGACAATGACAGCATCGACCGCTTGAAGGGCTTTATATCAAGCGGACAGGTTTATTCTTTTCTGGGGTCTTCAGGGGTAGGGAAGTCATCGCTGATGAACAAACTGCTCGGGAGCGAGGCCATAGCTACCAGGGAAATAAGCATCAGCACAAAAAAAGGCAAACATACCACGACCCACAGGGAGCTGTTCACCCTGAAGAACGGCGGCATGATGATCGACAATCCCGGCATGAGGGAGATCGGCCTGACAGATTCCGGGAGCGGCATACACGATGTTTTTTCAAAGATCGAAGAGCTGGGAAGCGGTTGCCGGTTCCAGGATTGCACGCATGTCCATGAACCAGGCTGCGCCGTGATTGCGGCGGTTGATTCCGGCGAATTATTGCGCGAAAGATATGACAGCTATCTAAAACTGAAAAAAGAGACGGCATTCTTTGCCATGACGGAAATAGAGAAACGGCAAAGGGACAAACGCTTCGGTAAGATGGTGAACAGTGTGATGAAAGTAAGGAAGAAGCATAAATGATGGAAAAGAAGAAAGTCCTGGGATTTTGGGACCTGCTGCTTTTTTCGTTTTGTGCAATATTTGGTATTGAAGCCATAGCTACTGCGGCCGCGATCGGCCCTCCCGCGATCTCCTGGTGGCTCATATTCATTGTCGGATACTTTCTGCCGTTCGGTTTGATCTCTGCGGAATTGGGAGCCACTTATCCGCAGCAGGGCGGAATCTATGCGTGGGTCAAAAGAGCCTTTGGCCGGCGCTGGGCAGCCCGGACGACATGGTATTACTGGATATCCCTGCCTATCTGGATACCCGCGATCTACATAGCGTTTGCTGAAATCGCCGGACGCATGTTCTTTCCGGGGCTGACGCTTTGGGACCAGGTAATGATCGGGATATTAATGATCTGGATCACTGTCGCGGTAAATATCCTGCCGCTCCGGTCATCAAAATGGGTGACAAATATTGGGTCGGTAACAAAAATTTTGGTGGTTATAGGCATGTTCGCGGCCGCGATCTATTTCTTTTTAAGCCGTGGTCATTTTGCCAACGCCATAAATTTATATGATATGCTTCCCGGCTGGAACTCCGCGGTCGTTTTTATCCCGATAATCATATATAATCTGCTCGGTTGTGAACTGGTTTCAAGCGCTGCGGGCGAAATGAAAGACCCCAAACGCGATGTCCCAAGGGCCGTCATTTTTTCCGCGCTGGCTATCGCTTTGTTGTATCTTATCAGCACTTTTCTGGTCTGGGCCGTTGTGCCGGCTTCTGAAATAAATGTTTCGAGCGGCATAATGCAGATGTTCGCGGCGGCTTTCGGTTCTCAGGGCATAGGGGCAGCGATAACAACGGTTTTAGGCTTGTTCATCCTGATCACTCTTTTTGCCGGTGTTGTTGCCTGGACGCTTGGTTCAAACAGGACCATGGCTGAAGCCGCGGCCGAAGGCGAAATGCCGGCAGTATTCGGGAAGATGACAAGGGATGATGCTCCTTTGGGCGCTTCGGTGATCTCGGGGGTTATCTCAACACTTGTCATAGTTGTCTACTGGTTCTTTGCCGATAACGCGGCGGAAATGTTCTGGCAGGTGACAGCTTTCTGCCTGGCAGTGGACCTGTTCGCTTATCTCGTCATTTTCCCGGCCTTTATCAAGTTAAGGAAAAGCGACAGTAGCAGCGTCCGTCCTTACAGGGTCCCGGGACCGGATTGGCTGGCTTATCTTCTGGCGATCGTAGCGGAAGTGTTCATCTTGATCACCGTCGTAATACTACTGATCCAACCGGGTCAGGACTTTGTCTGGACCTCCCTGCCGATAATCGTCGGGTCATTCATCAGCGTCATAATAGGGGAGATATTGATAGATCATTCAATGAGAAGCACCTCTTGAGATTGATGAAAGATAAAAATAGCTCATTTTTGAAATGGTATACTGTTGCCATGACAAATAGGAATATATTTGGTCTTTTTGCCGTTCTGGCCGTTGCGGTTTTGCTGTCCGGTTGTATTTCTGAGGACCCGTTCGTAAAGTCGCTTCCATCCAAGGATGTCGAACTTTCAAGGTATCTCGGTACATGGTATGAGATAGCGCGCATACCGAACTGGTTTGAAAAGGACCTTGTCGGTGTGACAGCCACTTATACGCTCAAGCCGGACGGTGAAATAGAGGTGCGCAACGAAGGACGCATAAAGACGCTTGACGGAGAAAAGAAAACCGCGATAGGGCGCGCGTGGGTACCCGATCCGGATCAGCCCGGACGGCTCAAGGTGAGTTTTTTCTGGCTGGTTTCGGCGGATTACATTGTTGTCGAACTTGATAAGGACTATCAGTACGCACTTGTCGGCAGCGGCAGGGATTACCTCTGGATACTCAGCAGAACCCCTCAGATGGACGAAGCCGCATATCAAGGTTTTCTTGATAAAGCCACCTCGCTCGGATACGATATTTCGAGGATTGAAAAGGTGAAGCAATCGAAATAATGCTTACACTGCGCTGATTTGGTAGAACAATTTTGAAGGATAGGTTATAATAATTTTACATTCCCCTGTAGCTCAATCGGTAGAGCACCTGGCTGTTAACCAGGTTGTTGCTGGTTCGAGTCCAGCCGGGGGAGCTTGAAATCCAGGGAGCTGAAAATTAAAAAATCAGCTCCTTTTTTCTATGAAAGACAAGAAAAAGTCTCCCTATTTCGTCTACATCCTCAAATGCGCCAACGGCTCGCTATATACCGGCATAACGACCGATCCCGATCGGCGGCTCAAGGAACACAGGCAGGGGAAGGGAAGCAAATACACCGCGGCGTTCAAGGCCCTCAACTATGCTTATCTTGAAAGGTCCGGATCGAGAAGCAAAGCCTCAAGGCGTGAAGCCCAGATAAAGGGATGGCCCAGGGCCAAGAAATTAGCTTTGATCAAAGGCGATAAAAGCATTCTAAAATATCCTTCAGGACGCAAAAATCAGCGTTAGTCATGCCGCTGCTCAGCGGAAATGAATATCTTTTTATCAGCATCTGAAAAGAACACGAATATTATTCTTTCGAATCTACCCGGGTGCTCTTCGTAAAAAGATGAGACTGTTGTATATGCTATTTTAGCTGCAAGGTCTTTAGGGAAGCCGTAGACTCCGGTGGATATCGCGGGGAAAGCGATCGTCCTGATCCTGTTCCCAAGCGCAAGGCCCATACAGGAGCGGTAGCAGCTTTCAAGCAATTCCGTTTCTTTTTTATTTCCTCCGCTCCAGACCGGTCCCGGCGTGTGAATGACGTATTTTGCCGGAAGGCGATATCCTTTTGTCAGCTTTGCTTCTCCTGTTTTACAGCCGCCAAGTTTTCTGCATTCTTCAAGCAGTTCCGGTCCGGCGGCCCTGTGGATAGCGCCGTCAACACCGCCGCCGCCAAGCAGCGAAGTATTGGCGGCATTGACTATGGCGTCAACTCTTAGCGTTGTTATGTCGCCTGTAGTTATTTCAATCCCCATTGTCAAAAATTGTAACATAGGATCATTCCCGAATAGATGTATAATTGCAAATATAATGGACTTGCGCAGAGCTTCGAATTTTCTTCTGGCCCTTTGCTTTGTTTTATACTTGAGTGCGGGAATAGCTTACGCCTCAAATGACGACGATCTGCGGCAAATGATCGGTAAAATGCTCATTGTTGGTTTTCGCGGAACTGAAGTGAGCGAGAATTCGTACATTGTCAAAGCGGTCAATGATCTGCACCTGGGCGGCGTAATATTGTTCGATATAGATGTCCCTTCAAAGGGCTTTCCGAGGAATATAACAAGCCCGGAGCAAGTGAAAAAGCTTATTTCAGATCTGCGGTATTTGACCAGGAAGGATATTTTGACTGCAGTGGATGTTGAGGGAGGGCGTGTCAACCGGCTCAAATCCAAATACGGTTTTAAGGATTTTCCGGGCGCACAGGAGCTTGGCTCGGCAAACGAAATCTCCGCGACTAAACGGGTAGGGGAAGAGATCGCGAAAGAACTGCAGGGATGCGGGTTTGATCTTAATTTTGCGCCGGTGGTCGACCTCAACACAAATCCCAAAAATCCTGTGATCGGTGGGTTGGGGCGTTCCTTTTCGTCAGACGCTATAGTTGTGATCGATAATGCCGCAGCTTTCATAGAAGGGCACCGGAAATACGGCGTAATGACGGCGCTGAAACATTTTCCCGGTCACGGCAGTTCCGCGCGCGACAGCCACATGGGGCTCACGGACGTCACGGAGACTTATAACGATAAAGAGCTTATCCCTTACAAGGAGCTTATCAATTCCGGGTACGCGGATATCATAATGACGGCTCACGTTATGAACAGGAAGATAGATCCCGATCATCCGGCAACGCTGTCCAAGAGATTCATAACAGGCATATTGCGCGATGAGCTCGGGTTCAAAGGCGTTGTAATTTCCGATGATATGCAGATGGGTGCGATAGTCGATAACTATGGTTTTGAAGACGCTGTTGTCGCGGCCGTGAACGCCGGCTGCGATATGCTGATCATTGGCAATAACGCCAGTGTTTACGATGAGTCAGCGCCTTACAGGGCGGTAGATGCCGTTCATGAAGCCGTGGTTTCAGGACGTATATCAACGGAAAGAATTAAGGAAGCAAATGAACACATAAAAAGCCTTGAAAAGCGCAAGTTTGTGGGGTATCATTCCGAATTAAGATATGCAGCGGTGATTTATAGGTGAATTGCTCCGCTTTATAAATGTGCTAAAGAGCCCGGACAGGTAAGACCTGAGTCAAGCCAACCTCAAGGGTTGGCTTGATTGTTTCTATAGCCGCTTCTGGTATAATCAAAACATAAAATATCCTGAAAGGCGAATAAATGAAGATAAAAGATCTTGCCGGTGCGTTCATCGCTGTTGCCATATGCCTGTCCGCCGGGGCTATCGGGTCCATTTTTACTACACCCGCCATCCCGACCTGGTATGCCGGGCTCAATAAGCCGTTCTTCAATCCTCCCAACTGGATCTTTGCTCCGGTCTGGACGACTTTGTACATAATGATGGGGATAGCGGCCCATCTTGTCTCAAAAGAACTAAAAAAGAATGAAGAGGCCGCCAAAGGCCTTGCGGTATTCAGTGTTCAGCTTATCCTGAACGCGGTCTGGTCCGTTGTTTTCTTCGGAGCAAAAGACCTGTTCCTGGCTCTCATTGTGATCGCAATACTGTGGTTTTTGATAGCATTGACCATAATGCAATTCGGTAAAGTATCCAGGGACGCCGCACTGCTTCTTTATCCGTATATCGTCTGGGTCAGTTTTGCATCGGTCCTTAACGCGGCCGTGTGGCTGATGAACTGAGGTCTTGGCCTGCGGGCTCCGAGGTAAAACCGCATCCCGGGAGAAAGACCGGCGCTTTGAAGTAGTCCACCAGCGGAAAGTTCCTGCAAACACTGGGCCTCCAGAAGTAATTGCCGCAAGAGCCGTTCTCCTTGAGATGCCTGCATTCGAAAATGAAATAATGGTCCTCGCGATCGATCTGCTTCAGCTTGAAGTCAAAAAGCCATTCGATCCACCCGACGGCGATTTTGCAGAATAACGGGCTTGCGATCTGGCCTCTCGTTGCTTTAAGGTAGATCGCCCGGCAGCACTGTCCGCATTTGAGGCACCCTCCGGATAGCCTGTATCTCGGCCTTATGACGTATTTTTTCAGCAGATTGTTGAGAAAATTATCTGCCAGTACAAAGCACATAAGGGCCCTTTTGAGCGCTCCCGCCATATATTAGGATTATACATTGCCTAAGGCGGGTGTTGATATTTTTCTTCTTGTGATATAATTTCGCATAAGGGAGACTATAAGTGCTTAAAAAAAGCTTGGTCATCTTGTTGTTTACGGCGGCTGTTCTTGTGCCGGTTTTGAACGCTGAGCCGGTAAGGACTTATTATCCTGACGGGACAGTAAGGTCTGAATTCAATTATCGCGGAGGGGCCAGGCACGGGGTCGGCAAGCTCTATTACCCGGACGGGACCCTCATGTCCGAGACCTACTATACTTTTAATGCGCAGGACGGCCCCGCCAGGCAGTATTACGAGAACGGCAATCTCCGGTCTGAGGTCTATTACAAGATAGACAAAAAGGACGGCTCCGCGACGGCTTATTATGAGAACGGCAAGATATGGTCGGAGTTCTACTACCAGAACGATGTCAAGAACGGGATCTGCAAAACATATTATGAGAACGGCAATCTCATGTCCGAGATCCCTTATGTGAACGACCAGAGGGACGGCGTGGCCAGGGAATATTATGAGAACGGCAGTATAATGTCTGAATCCACCTATGCGGCGGACCTGAAGGACGGTCCGGCAAAGGAATTCTATGACAGCGGCAATATCATGAACGAATACATATACGACAAAGGCATTCCCGTCAAAGAGATCAGGCGTTACGACAGGAACGGCAGATTGATATTCGTGGAGAAGCTGGATGGCTAGGTTGTCATATGTACTGCTGTGCGTTCTTCTGTTGTCCTCTTTGGCCTGCGCCCACTCTCCAAGCTCTGTATCTATCCAAAAGGAAGGGGAAAAGATAGAGATCTCTGTTGCGCACGCGGTGCGAGATCCAAAACATCATTATGTCAGCAACATCGCTGTGTATCTGGACGGTAAGCAGATCATAAACCAGGAATATAGCGGGCAGTTGGGCGGACACCAGCACGCGGTCTATATCATTCCCGGGCTGTCCAAAGGCAGCGAGATCAAAGCCGTTGCTACCTGCAACAGAGTAGGGCAGAAGTCGGGCAAGATCAGGGTTGAATAGATACCTGTAGAGTTATCTTCTCTTGTCCATCGAGACGTATTTTTTTGCCGGGGAAACGTTCTTATATGCGGGTCTTATGATCCTCTTTGATACCATAAGTTCTTCTATCCTGTGCGCCATCCACCCTGATATTCTGGCCATGGCAAATAGCGGAGTGTAGAGCTCTTCGCTTATACCGAGGCAGTCATACACGAACCCTGAGAAGAAATCGACGTTGGGGGCTATGATCTTGCCGGTCCCTTTGAGATCGTAAAATGCCTGCGGAACGATCTCCTCCAGGTTGAGGTAAAGCGCCAGTTCGTCCTCTTTGTTCTTTTCTTTGGCCAGCCGCAGAGCATAGTCCTTAAGGACTATGGCCCTGGGGTCTGATTTGGTGTAGACCGCGTGCCCAAAACCGTAGATCTTTCCGCTCCTGTCGCCGGCTTCCTGATTGAGGAGCCTGTTGACATAGCCCCTGATCTCGTCCTTATTGCTCCAGTCCTTCACATTCTTCTTTATATCGATCATCATATCCATAACGCTCTTGTTCGCGCCGCCGTGAAGAGGCCCTTTCAGGGATGCTATCGCTGCGGCGATGGCCGAGTAGGAATCGGTCCCGCTGGATGATGTGACCCTGGTCGCGAAGGTAGAGTTGTTTCCGCCTCCGTGGTCCGCGTGGAGTATGAGAAGCACGTCAAGCACCTGTGCTTCGGTCTTGGTGTAAGAATGGTCCTTTCTCAGCATATAGAAAAAGTTCTCGGCCGTTGTCAGGGAATCATTTGGCGGCTGGATGAAAAGCGGAGCGTTGTTGAACTTTGCCATCATCGCGTGATAGGCGTGGACTATTATTACAGGGAACTTGGCTACCAGCGATATCGCCTGTTGTATGAGATTGTCTATGGAAAGGTCGTCGGCTTTGGGATCGGAACTGTAAAGCGCCAGCACGGCGCGGGCCAGGCTGTTCATTATGTTCCTGGACCTGAAGTTGAGGATTATGTCGCGCGTAAAATTCTCTGGGAGATGTCTTTCGGCGGCATACGCGTCGAGGAATTCCTTGAATTCCCTTTTTTTCGGGAGTTCCCCGAAGAGCAGGAGATAGGCGACCTCTTCAAAGCCGAAGCGGTCCTCCTGCCGTATTCCCTCAATTATATCCCGGACGTTCCGCCCCCTGTACTCCAGCCGCCCCTCTACCGGGACCACATCCTCGTCTATCTTTTCATAGCCGATGACCGTGGATATCCTGGTCAGGCCGACCAGGACGCCGCTACCGTCCTCGTTGCGCAATCCGCGCTTGACGTTGTATTTCTTGAAAAGGTCCGGGCTTATGAAATTGTTTGCCGCGCACTTTTCATGCAGCTTATTTATGATGTCTTCCCTTTTTGTTGGTTCCATTAAAAAAATGATATCATAAAGATGGCGCGATTGTAAGGGTCTATCCAGTGGATATTGGCAAAAACCAGCGAGTGAATTTTATGTTATTTCTGAAAATTTTTGGTACGCGTTCTCAGCACTTTCAGTCTTCGCATTTTGTTTAACTTTTGATTCGAAATATTTGCCTTTGATTAAGCCCTCAAAATATCCTTTCGCCCATTTGTTCTTAATTCCGTTTGCCAGCTCTTCTTTTGATATTTTTCCATCTCCATCAGTGTCGTAATCGTCAAAATTTTCGCCTTCCATTGATGCCGCGAATTCATCTCTGTCGATATATCCATCATCATTTTGATCTATTTTTCCGTGCATTTCTCCAAAAGTCATATTGTCGGCAGCATTGGTTTGTGTCATGGATTAATCACCTTTCTATATACTTATCGTCAGTTATTTTGAAAAACTTGCATGTTCCTGCCAAAAAAAAGCCCCCCGGAATGACCGGGGGGCCTACAAGCCAAACGCTAAAAAAGAAAGCTTAGCCTTCTCCGAGCCTGCTCATCCAGCTGGCGCCGATCGCCATTGTGCCTACGACCAGGTTGACCAGAGCCCCTATTACGGGGATCAGGCCTATAACGGTGAGGAGCACTATGCCCCATATGATCTCCGTTACCATGGGCTGGTTGTAGCGTCTAAGGCTTGCCAGCAGTTTTTTGCCAAGGACCTGGCTGACGGCTATGTATCCCAGGACCAGCGCTACCCCGTACACTACGAACTCGAGTATGACGAGAGGTATTCCGATGATGCTCACCACCAGAAGCAGCGCGATAGGCAGAGCGAGCGCTATCCACAAAAGCCCCCACAGAAAAGCCTTAAGCGGAGCGTTCTCGATGGATACAGCCACCCAGCCGACCCTTTTGGGGAACAAAAATCCCGCCGCTATGCCTATGGCGAGTATTCCGAGAAAGGTCAAGAGGCTTGCGAACAGTTGCGCGGCCAGTATGGCCGACGGAGCGACTTTTGTGCCGATATCAGTGGCTGAACAGAACATTTGCGGCATGGGGACCTCCTTCATCTGCCCGGCTACTTTGGCCTCCGGGTCTTTTTTTATATTTCCGCCTATTGAAACCACGTTTCCATGGACCCTGGCGGTCGGGCCGAGCACTACGGAGCCGCCTATAGCCACGGCGTCCTCAGCTATTTCACCGGCCACGCCTACGGAGGCGCCTATCGCCACGGCCGTCCTGACCAGCGTGTTCTCCGGCACCATCACGTTCTCGCCGACCTTTACGATCTCAGCAAGAGATATATCGTAGTTGCCGGGGATCTCGGCAGTGGTGGCGGCCTGGACCGTGAACAGCGCGGAAACGGCCAGCAGGGTCATAAAAAGTTTTTTGAGATTCATCCGATCCTCCTTTCCTTTTTATTGCTCCTTGCGCCATCATTTGTGTATACGGCGGGGAGATCGACCGGAAAATATTCTACAACAGTAAGGGATAATTTGCAAGGATGTTTTATGTGTGTTAAAATCGTTGCAACTAAAATTTGTTTCAAGGAGAAGCCTTATGAAACAATATCCCCCAGGCAGGATCAAGAACGTCGCCCTGATCGGCCACTCAGGCTCCGGCAAGACCTCACTTTCCGAGACCATGCTTTTCAACTCCAAGGTGACCAGCCGCATCGGTTCCGTCAACGAAGGAAATACCGTCTCCGATTTTGATCCCGAAGAGATAAAAAGGAAGATAAGCGTAAGGACTTCGGTCATGACCTTTGAGTACAAGGACTACAAGATCAACCTCATAGATACGCCCGGTTTTGCTGATTTCGCGGGGGAGGCGGTGTCCGGGCTTTTTGCGGCCGACTGCGCGGTCTTTACCGCGTGCGCCGTATCCGGGCTGGGGGTCGGCGCCCAGGAAATGTGGCGGCTGGCCGACGACGACAATCTCCCGAGGATAATATTCATCAACAGGATGGACAAGGAAAGGGCCGATTTTTACGCGGTGTTCGACCTGCTGAGGGAGGCTTTCGGCAAAGATGTGATCCCGGTGCATATACCCATAGGCAAAGAAGCGGGCTTTTCCGGTGTGGTGGACGTTCTGACAAAAAAAGCTTACAGGTTCGACAACGGAGAGCCGGTCGAGATCCCGGTCCCGGACGACCTTAAGGGTGTCATGGAAAAGTACAGGGACATGCTGATAGAAGAGGTAGTGGAGATAGATGAACAGTTGCTTGAGAAGTTCATGAACAACCAGGATATATCTGATGAAGAGGTCGCCCAGGCCTTTCAGCAGTCGGTTGACCACAAAAAGATATATCCCGTGCTCTGCGGCAGTGCGGTCAAGAACATAGGCGTCAGCCTGCTTGAAGAGGCCATGGAGCACTGGCTTCCGGGCGCGGACGAGCGCGTGCTGAAAGGGATCGACGGGACCGAAAGGAGACCTTCGGAAAAAGATCCTTTTTCCGGCTATGTGTTCATGACAGCCGTGGAGCCTCATGTGGGCGAGCTGTCCTATGTGCGCGTACTGTCCGGCACGCTCAATCATTCAAGTTCGGCGCTCAATTCTTCAAAGAACCTGCAGGAACGGGTCGGGCAGATATTTTTCATGAAAGGCAAGAACAGGGAAGAGACGCCTTCGGCGGTAGCGGGGGATATTATAGCCCTGCCCAAACTGAAAGGGACCTCGACCGGCGATACTCTTTGCGAGGCGTCAAAACCGGTCGTATACCAAAAGGCCAAATACCCGGAGCCCGTACTTTCCATATCAGTCAAACCCAAGTCCAAGGCGGACCAGGAAAAAATGGGCACCGCTCTCAACGCCCTCATGCACGAGGACCCGACCTTTTTTGTGAGCCACAATACCGAAACTAAAGAGACTATCATTTCCGGTCTGGGGGATGTTCATCTGGAAGTGATGCTTGAGCGCCAGAAGAGGCGCTTTGGCGTGGAGATAGAGGCCGGGGCCCCGCGCATTGCCTACAGGGAGGCCATAAAGGGCAGGGCAAAATCCCAGGGAAAGTACAAAAAGCAGTCCGGAGGCCGCGGGCAGTACGGCGACTGCTGGCTTGATATAGAACCTCTTCCCCGGGGAAAGGGGTTTGAGTTCATCGATAAGATAGTAGGCGGCGTGATACCAAAGAATTACATACCGGCCGTGGAAAAAGGCATACGCGAGGCCATGGCAGCCGGCGTGATCGCGGGATATCCGGTCATGGACGTGAAAGTGACTCTGGTGGACGGGTCATATCACGAAGTGGATTCATCTGACCTGGCGTTCAAGATCGCCGGTTCCATGGGCTTTAAGAAAGGGTTTACCGAAGCGCGGCCGGTGATACTGGAGCCGATAATGACCATGGAGATCAGCATCCCGGACGACTGCGTGGGGGATGTTGTTTCGGACCTCAACCGCAAAAGGGGCAAAATACTCGGAATGGAACCGGGTGCGGGAAAGTCGCAGACGGTAAAAGCTCTGGTGCCCGCGTCCGAAACGGCAAAGTACGCGTCGGACCTAAGATCGATAAGCAGAGGGAGAGGTCATTTTACTTCCAGGTTCTCGCATTACGAAGAAGCTCCGGCCAAAACGCAGGCGGATCTGACGGCCAAATACGGGGCTCTCAAAGCGGCAGGGGAGCTGGGGGCGAAGTAGTAAGGAGCAAGTAGTAAGGAGTAAGGAGCAAGGAGTGAGGTTGAATAGGAATATTTTACTGTTGTTGGCAGTGATCGCGATGGGGGGGCTTCTTGGCTGCGGTGGAGATGATGGCCCGTCTCAGAGCGCCACGGTCATCGGTTCTGTTGCCGGGATTTCTTTGAGCCCGGTCTCAGGGGCTTCGGTGAACATCGGTGGAGTGACTTCTGCTACTGGACCTGACGGCACCTATTCCCTGGACAGGGTGACCAGCGGGCTACAGGTCCTTTCGGTGTCGGCTGCCGGATATATATCCGTTTCTAGGACTGTGGATGTCGCGCCTATGGCGACCACTTATGTGCCCAAGATAGTACTCGAAGTGCGCGACAGCAAGTCAACCGGGATAGGTTCCGGAGGGGGCGAGGCGACCAGCTCAGACGGCACTATAATACTTTCAATACCATCCGGGGTTTTGACCTCTACGGTTTCGGTGGTGGTCACCAACTGCGATCTTCTGTCCGTGCCGTATCCCGTGCCTTCGGGGTATAAGCTTGTTTATCTGGCGCATATAAGCCCTGCCGATACTGTTCTTTTGTCCGCCGCTACATTATATATACCCACTCCGTCTGAAAGCCCTGTCACTTTTTATCACTTTAACTCGTCAACTTCGACCTGGGACTCTCTGGGAGCCGGCACGCCCGCTGACGGGAAGACCTCCATTTCTTTGACCAAATTCGGATGGATAGCGGCGGTCGTTCCGCTGGCTTCCCCGGGCAGCATTACAGGAAAGGTAGTTTCTTCCGCGGGAGGAGCTGTGGCCGGCGCGGACGTGATAGCGGGGGGCAGTATTGCCGTTACGGATGCCTCGGGCAATTATACTCTTTCAAATCTCGCGGCGGGAACCGTATCCGTCAATGCTTCCAAGGCAGGATATAGCAGCGCTTCTTTGAGCGTTACGGTGGTGGCGGGCAGGACGGTCACCGCCGCTGATATCTCTCTCAGTCCGGTTTCCGGTTACGGTTCTGTGTCCGGAAAGATACTATCATCCGTCGGCTCGGTTGTGATCGTGGGGGCCAGGGTCGTAGCGGCCGGCAAGACCGCTTACAGCGACAGCAACGGCAACTATTCGATATCGGACCTTTCTCCCGGGGCGGTGACGGTGAGCGTGTACGCGTACGGATATGAGAACAAAAGCGAGAGCGTTACCATAACAGCGGGCACTACAGCGACAAAAGATTTCAGGCTTG
>CAZRTO010000042.1:0-6390 GCA_964603025.1 uncultured bacterium
CAAAGGCCCGTAAGGGCCCGTAAAGCGATGAAGGGCGATGAGGCAAAGGCCCATAAGGGCCCATAGAGGCCCGTAAAGGCTTAAATGGCTGAAGGCTGGAAGGGCTTCGCAATGAGAGCCTCATTATTCCGCAGCCATTTTTGCCTTCTAATCCATTTGCCTTTCTCACTTTATGGGCCTTTAAGGGCCTTTTCTTCAACGGGCCTTTTGTTTGTAAGTTGTATTCACCCCCTCCCGATGATAGTATTAATGTGTATGGACTATAAACAGGCGGGTGTCGATATCGAGGCCGGTTACGAAGTCGTAAATCGCGTAAAGAAGCTCTCAAAATCCACTTTTACAAAAGGTGTTTTGGGGGATATAGGCTCATTCGGCGGGCTTTTTCAGCTTTCTAAGGACGAGTATAAAGAACCAGTTCTTGTATCAGGCACAGACGGGGTTGGGACCAAGCTTAAGATCGCGTTCATGACGGGCAAGCACGACACGATAGGGATAGATGCGGTGGCGATGAGCGTGAACGATATAGTTGTTCTCGGCGCCAAGCCTCTTTTCTTTCTCGATTATCTGGCTTTTAACAAAGTCGATCCAAATCTTGCCGAGCAGATACTTATCGGGATAGCGGATGGCTGCCGCCAAAGCGAAGCCGCTCTTATAGGCGGCGAGACAGCCGAGATGAGCGACCTCTACGGCAAGGGGGAGTACGATATAGCCGGATTTGCCGTCGGGATCGTGGAAAAGTCAAAGATCATAGACGGAACGAAGATATCTGCCGGAGACAAACTTATCGGTATCGCTTCCTCCGGGCTCCACAGCAACGGATATACTCTTGCCAGAAAAGTATTGCTCCATATGGCAAAACTCGATATCAGCCAAAATATCACTGAGCTTGGGACAACCCTCGGGCAGGCACTCCTTACCCCGACAAAGATCTATGTAAAGCCGGTGCTCAAGCTGTTGGAAAAAATTGAAGTGCTTGGCATGGCTCACATAACCGGCGGAGGGCTTCCTGAGAATGTGGCCAGATTCCTGCCGAAAAATATTGACGCGGCAATTAATGCCGGCTCGTGGCAGCCTCATCCGCTCTTTAAGCTCATTGAGGAAAAGGGAAATATTGCCAGAGCGGAAATGTTTAAAGCGTTTAATATGGGTATCGGCATGGTGCTGGCAGTGAAAGCCGCGGATGCCGATAAGGCCGTTAAAACTCTGAAAGACCTGGGCGAGAAGCCTTATTTGATCGGTGAGACCGTAAAGGGGAAAGGGGACGTTGTGATATCGTAACCCCCTCTAAATCTCCCCCTTGGTAAGGGGGAGACTTTCGGGTGGTAAACGGAGAAGAGTAATGGCAAAATATCAATCGCTTCGGGGAACTCACGATATACTTCCGGATGAAACTGCGGTGTGGCAGTACGTGGAAGCCGCGGCGAGAGAAGTTTTTGATAACTACGGCTTTAAAGAACTGCGCACGCCCATACTGGAGCAGGCGGAGCTTTTTACTCGAAGCATCGGTGAAGATACCGATATCGTGAACAAGGAGATGTACACGTTCACGGACCGCGGCGACCGCAGTATCGCTCTGCGTCCCGAAGGCACGGCAGGGGTCGTAAGGGCGGCGATAGAGAATAACCTGATCGTCAAGGACCGCACGGTAAAGCTGTATTACACGGGGCCGATGTTCAGATATGAGCGCCCACAGGCCGGACGGCAGAGACAGTTCCACCAGATCGGCGTTGAAGTGTTCGGTTCAAATACGCCGCGGACGGACGCGGAAGTAATTCTGGCTACGGTATCGCTTTTGAACAAGCTGGGACTTAACGGCCTTGAGGTCGACTTAAACAGTGTCGGGTGCGATAAATGCAGGCCGGATTATATTGCAAAACTTAAAGACCATCTGAAAAAAGAGCACGGCGATCTTTGCGAGGATTGTAAAAAGAGATCAAAGACCAATACTTTAAGAGCACTTGATTGCAAGGTGCCGGAGTGCAAAAAGATCATGGAAAGCGCGCCGGCTCTCAGTGATCATATATGCGGTGAGTGTAAGGATCATCTAAGTGCCGTGAAGAGTATTTTGGCGCTCCACAAAGTCCCGCATGCCGTCAAAGGGACTCTTGTCAGGGGGCTTGATTATTACACAAGAACGACATTTGAGATAGTGTCTTCGGAGCTTGGCGCGCAGAACGCGGTGTGCGGAGGGGGTCGTTATGACGGGCTAGTGGAACAATTGGGAGGAAAACCTACTCCTGCCGTCGGCATGGCTATCGGCTTTGAGAGATTGCTATCCATACTCAAGGCAAAAGAACTGCACAACGCCGGGAAGAAAAGAGAGCGTATATATTTTGCCGCGGTAGGTCAGGAAGCCGCGGATATTTCTTCGGCTAAGATCGAAGAGTTAAGGCGGGCGGGGCTTGCTGTTGAGACGGACTATATGATCGAAAGTCTGTCTTCCCATCTTAAAGCAGCCGACCGTATCGGCGCCGGACTGGCTGTTGTGATAGGCGACGAAGAGATAAGATCAGGGAAAGCAAAGATCAGGAACATGGCGTCAAAGGAGCAGAAAGAAATATCGATAGAGAAAATAGTCCAAGAACTGACGGAGGCGGCAGAATGAAACTAAAACGCGACCGCAACTGCGGAGAGCTCAGAACTCCCGACATTGATAAAGAAGTGATCCTCAACGGCTGGGTGCACCGCCGCAGGGACCACGGGAATCTTATCTTTATAGACCTGCGCGACAGGTCCGGGATAGTTCAGGTGGTAATAAACGCCGAGAACAAAGACCTTTTGAAGATCGCCGAACAGCTCCGCGGAGAATATGTGCTCGCGGTCAAAGGGAAGGTTGTTAAAAGGGATCCGTCCCTTGTGAACAAGAACATACCGACCGGTGAGATCGAAGTGATCCCCTCTGAACTGGAAATACTGAATGTCTCAAAAACACCGGCTTTTGAAATAGCGGACGCCACCCAGCCGGTGGATGAGAATACCAGGCTTAAATACCGCTATCTTGACCTGCGCAAGGGCCATATGAAAGAGAACCTTATATTAAGGCACAAGATGCTGAAAGCGGCGTCCGATTTTCTGGACGGTGAAGGATTCCTCGAGGTGGAAACACCGTTCCTGGGCAAAAGCACCCCCGAAGGCGCGCGCGATTATCTGGTCCCTTCGCGTGTCAATCCGGGAAAGTTCTACGCCCTGCCGCAGTCGCCTCAGCTCTTTAAGCAGATATTGATGGTCGCGGGGCTTGAGAAGTACTACCAGATAGCCCGCTGTTTTCGCGACGAGGACCTGCGCGCCGACCGCCAGCCGGAGTTCACGCAGATAGACATGGAGCTTTCTTTCGTTGAGAGGGACGATGTTATTTCCGTTACCGAACGCATGGTCGAACATATACTTTCGGAGGTCAAGAAGATCGGATTGAACAAAGACCTGCCTACAGTAAAAGCTCCTTTCCCGAGGATGTCTTATGACGAAGCCATCGACAGGTTCGGTACCGACAAACCGGACACAAGGTTCGGCCTTGAGATAGTGGATGTTTCATCCGCGGTAAAAGACTCGGGCTTTAAAGTGTTTGCCGGAGCGGTCTCATCCGGCGGAGTGGTAAGGTGCATCTGTGTCAAAGGCGGAGCCTCTTACACCCGCAGCGAGATAGACCATCTTGAAGAGATCGCCAAAAAGAACGGCGCCAAGGGGATGGCGTGGATATCTCTGGCGGATGACGCTCCCAAATCCCCCGTCACCAAGTTCATGAAAAAAGAAGAGGTGGACGCCGTGATCGCCGCGGCAAAAGCCGAAACAGGCGATCTTTTGATATTTGCGGCTGATAAGAGACTCAGCGCGGCCGGCGTGCTTGGCCAGCTGCGCCTGTTCCTGGCGGAAAAACACGGATTGATCGATAAGACAAAGTTCAATTTTCTTTGGGTGATCGATTTTCCTCTGCTTGAATACAGTGATACCGACAAAAGATGGGTGTCCCGCCATCATCCTTTTACCAGGCCCCAGGGAGGACTAGATGATATAGAAGAAAGGTTCGCCAAGGACCCTTCCGCCATAAAGGCAGAGGCTTATGACCTGGTGCTCAACGGGACCGAGTTGGGCGGGGGCAGCATCAGGATACACCGAAGCGATGTGCAGCATAAGATCTTTAAACTTCTGGGGCACAGCGAAGAGTCCGCCCGCTCCAAGTTCGGATTCTTCCTTGAAGCTCTTGAGTACGGGGCTCCTCCGCACGGCGGGATCGCTCTCGGCGTGGACAGGTTCGTGATGCTGGTCGCCGGAGAAGAGTCCATCCGCGATGTCATAGCGTTCCCAAAGACCCAGTCCGCATTCTGCCCGCTTTCGGGCGCGCCGGGGGATGTGGATCCGAAGCAACTGAGGGAGTTGAATATCAAGGTAGTGTAGGGGGCGGGTTTGAAACCCGCCCGTACAACATCGAAGAATTATTATGATAGAATATTTAGGGCGCAAAATGCGCCTTTTTTAGGGAGAAATAAATGGCAGTATCTATAATAGTGGGATCGCAATGGGGTGACGAGGGCAAGGGCAAGATAACCGACCTTTTGTCCAAGGATATGGACATGGTCGTCCGCTATCAGGGCGGAAATAACGCCGGGCATACGGTGGTGATAGGGGACAAGACCTTCAAGCTGCACCTTATACCTTCCGGCATATTCTATCCGGACGTGACATGCGTCATAGGCAACGGAGTTGTCGTGGATCCGGCCGTCTTGATAGAAGAAATGGAGAAGCTGCGAGTGCAGGGCGTGGACCCGTCCAATCTCAAGGTGAGTTCCCGCGCGCACGTGATATTTCCGTACCACAGGCTGATAGATCAGGCGCAGGAGAAAAAACGCGAAGCCGGCCGAATAGGCACGACCAGCCGCGGCATCGGGCCCTGCTATGTGGACAAGATAAACAGGCGCGGCATAAGGATCGGGGATCTTTTTAACCAGGAGACGCTCAAAGAGAAACTGCTGTGGAATATAAAAGAAAAATCGTTCCAGCTTGAGAACTTCTATAACTATCTGGCCGATCTGGATTTTAACTCCATACTCGACGAATATCTGGGCTACGCCAGAATGATAAAAAAGTACGTCATAGACGATTCCGGCGCTCTGGTCATGGCCGCGGCGAACTCCGGCAAAAAAGTGCTTTTGGAAGGGGCCCAGGGAACGATGCTCGATGTCGACCACGGGACTTATCCTTTTGTGACTTCATCCAATCCTGTTTCAGGCGGCGCCTGCATCGGCGCGGGTATAGGGCCCACTCTTGTGGACTCTGTATTGGGCGTGGTCAAGGCATACCTGACGCGCGTGGGCAGCGGCCCTTTTGTCACGGAGATCACTTCTGAGATCGGCGATTTTCTGAGGGAAAAGGGAGGAGAATACGGCGCTACTACGGGGCGTCCGAGGAGATGCGGCTGGTTCGATGCGGTAGTCGCCCGGTATTCCATGCAGGTCAACGGATTTACCGGACTTGCTCTTACCAAGCTGGATGTCCTGGACGAGCTGCCTATGATAAAAGTATGTACGGCCTATAAATACGGGACCAGCACGCTGACGGCTTTCCCGTCCGACCTCAAGGTGATAGAGCAATGCGAACCTGTTTATGAGGAACTGCCGGGATGGAAACAGGACACGACCAAGGTAAAATCCTTCGACGCGCTTCCTGAGAACGCGAAGCGGTATATCAAAAAGATATCCGAGCTTTCGGGAGCGCCTATAGAAATGGTGTCGATCGGGGCCGAACGCGGACAGATCATCAGAATATGAAAAGTGTATGTCTGTTGTCGGGAGGCTTGGATTCTCTGGTATCACTGGCCTCCGCTGTTAAAGATACCAGCGTCGCTCTGGCGCTTACTTTTGATTATGGCCAGAGGTCTTTTAAGGATGAAAAGGAAAGCGCCGCTAACATAGCTTCTCACTACGGGATAGAACACAAGGTCCTCAAGCTCGACTGGCTGAAAGAGATCACCCGTACCGCGCTTGTTGACAGACGATCGAACGTCCCCGTTTACACGGAAAAAGACCTCGAGGCAAAGCCGGATATCCTTTTGAACAACGCGAAGCTCGTATGGGTGCCTAACCGCAACGCGGTCTTTGTGAATATAGCTGCGGCGTTTGCCGAATCGCTCGGCGCCGGACAGATCGTTGCCGGATTCAACAGCGAAGAAGCGGCAACTTTTTCGGATAATTCCCTCCGGTTCGTAAAGTGCGCGAACGAACTGTTGACAGTCTCCACTCTCAACCGTCCGCGGGTGATAAGCTATGTTCAGAGCTATAACAAATCCGGCATAGTGAACGCGGGGCTCAAAATGAACGCGCCTCTCGGGCTCATATATTCCTGTTACCACTCCTCCAAGAACGGCAGAATGTGCGGACAGTGCGAAAGCTGCGTCCG
>CAZRTO010000042.1:6490-12875 GCA_964603025.1 uncultured bacterium
ATTACGACGGAAGTCAGCTCAGATCGGGTTTCGCGCGCGATGCTGCAGGCATCAAGGGGGATTCTATCGTCGCCTTTATAGGTCCGGCCGCAGTTAAGGAGCACATGGTCGACCTGGAGGACAAAAAGAACAAAGAATTCATCTACAGCGACAGTATGCTGCATTTCATCATAGAACATATGGACAGGGACCTCGAAAAAACGGTCCTTAGAAAAAGACTTTTTCTTTCTATGATAATGGATGCTTTAAAGGAAACATCCGGCCGGAAAACAATGTTCAGGGATGCGAACGGGATTTACATAGGCAAAAGAAAACTGACCGTAGCTGTGGCCACTTTTTCTCCTGCATCCACGCTCATTCATATCGGATTGAATATAACAACAAAGGGAGCTCCTATCAGGGTCGCCTGCCTGAAGGAGCTAGGCTTTGCCCCAAAAAGATTTGCTTTGAAGATGATGCGGCGCTATCATAATGAAATGGGGTCCGTAAAGGCTTCCACAAAAAAGGTTAAAGGCGTCTTATGAGCGTGCTTTTATTCGTCTGTATATTAACAGGGGTCATACATTTTACGGAAACGCTGTCCTCTTCGATGCGTCTGGCAGGTGTCAGGACAAAACAGCTTGCCACCAGTCTGGCGTTCGTCAACACGGCTTTTCTCGTTTCAAGGATGTCAAACATGCTGCAGGCACCCATGCTGGGCGGAATGGTGGACACGGCGATCCTGACCAAGACCCCGGATGTGCTGGCCTCAAACTTCAGGATCGTGATATTCGCGGCCTTTATAGGCAACGTGCTCGGAGCTCTGCTCATTCCGTATTTTGTCTATCTGTTCGAAAAAGCTATCCTTGTATTTGAAAGAGTAGGGTCCATACCGCGGCTTTTTTTGGAAGCTTTGAGGCCCTCTAACGTAAAAAAGATCATCAAGGCCTTCCGCCTTCCGTCGGCGGGATCTTTCAGGAATATTTCCCTCAAGAACATCTCGCCGGTCTTCCTTTATCTTAATTTTTTCATGGTGTCTATATACGCGATCGGCGTGCTTTCATCCCTTTACGCCGGAGCGCAGGTGCCGGAATTCCGCACCACAGCGTCCCAGCTTTCGGGAATAGTCAACGGAATAGCCACCATACTCCTGGCACTGATGGTGGATCCGACCTGCGCTTTTATCACCGACCAGGCCGTGCGCGGCAAACGCCCGGAGAACGATGTGCGCAGCATGGTGTTCTTTATCATCACCGGACGGCTTGTCGGGACATTGATCCTGTCGCAGATCCTGTTCTGGCCGGCTTCGCTCTACATAAAGGACGCTACGCTACTGGTGCGTTCTTTGTTCCTCAGATAGAACATGAAGACGATAAAGGACATACGCGCGCTAAACCTGAAGAGATCCGTGGTCGCGCTGGGGACTTTTGACGGCGTGCACCTGGGGCATAAAAAGGTCATACTGAGAGCAGTTTCTTACGCCCGGAAGAGGCGGCTCCCTTGCATTGTCGTTACCTTTGACCCTCACCCAAAAAGCGTGGTCAATCCCATGAGAAAGCCTTTGTTGCTGACAACTGTAGGAGAAAGGGCCGCTTTGGTAAAAGGGTTCGGGGCGGACATGCTTGCCGTGGTCAAGTTCCGCAGAAAGCTGGCGGACACGAGCTATGAACAGTTCGCCAAAAGATATCTTTCCGCGATATTCAAGGCGGCAAGCGTCTTTATCGGATATGATTACGCTTTCGGGCGCGGAAGAGGAGGCAACGCCGCCAGACTAAAAAAGCTAGGCCGGTCTTTGGGTTTTAAGGTTTTCGCCGTGGCGGATAAAAAGTCCGGAGGCAGCCCGGTCAAGAGCACTCATATCAGGGCCCTTATAAAGGACGGAGCTTTTGCCGAAGCCCTGCGCCTGCTCGGGCATCCATATATGATAGAGGGCACGGTTGTTCCGGGGTTCGGACGGGGCAGAGAGTTGGGATATCCTACCGCCAACATCAAGACGTCCTGCGATAAGCTTATACCAAAAAGCGGGGTTTATGCCGGAAGGGCCGAGGTGTCAGGGATCCCATATAGATGTGTAGTAAACATCGGGACCCGTCCCACGTTCGCTGCGACGGACGTTACCGTGGAAGCTCATCTGATCGGTTTTTGCGGAAATATTCGCGGGAAGGAGATCGTCCTGTTTCTGGGCAAAAGGATGCGTGACGAGAAGAGATTCGGGACGGTCAAAGAGCTTATCAGGGCGATCGGCAGGGATGTTGCACGCCTCGAACATCGTATGGTATAATTCCAACATATGGATAAAAAAGCGGTAATAGGCAAGTATAAGATAAACGACAAGGATTGCGGCTCCGCGGACGTGCAAATAGCCGTGTTGACCGAAAGGATACGGCATTTGACCAAGCATCTCGATAAGTTCAAAAAAGATCATCATACCAGGCACGGACTTCTCAAGATGGTCGGCAGAAGAAAAAGACTCCAGACCTATATGAGAAAGAACCAACCCGAACGCTACGCAAAACTGGCCGAAAGCTTAGGGATCAGATGATCCAGACCTCCTCTTTTGAGATCGCCGGAAAGACGATAACACTCGAGACCGGCAAACTTGCCACGCAGGCTTCCGGTTCCGTAGTTATCAGGTGCGGCGACACCATGCTCCTTGCCACTTGTGTGGTTTCGGAAAAGCTCAGGCAGAACATAGACTTCTTCCCGCTCTCCGTTGATTACGAAGAAAAGATGTATGCCGTCGGCAAGATACCGGGCGGTTTTTTCAAAAGAGAGGGCAGGCCTACCGAAAAGGCGATTCTTACCTCACGTCTCATAGACCGGCCGATCAGACCGCTGTTCCCGGAAGGTTTTCGCAATGACGTGCAGGTGGTGGTAATGCCGCTTTCGGTGGACGGGGAGAATATTCCCGACATCCTTGCCATAATCGGCGCATCAGCTGCTCTGTCTATTTCCGAAGCTCCCTTTGAAGGCCCGGTCGGCGCTGTGCGCGTAGGGCGTGTTAACGGCAAGCTTGTTGCAAATCCTGTCAACAGTGAAATGGAGCTTAGCGATCTGGACCTTGTGATAGTGGGGACAAAGACTGAGACCATGATGATAGAAGCCGCTGCCAGGGAGGTAGCGGAAGAAGACTTCATAAAAGCGATAGATTTCGCTCAGGAGTTCATCCGCAGCTCGATCGATCTTCAGCTCGATCTTCAGAAAAAAGCCGGCAAGCCGAAGATGCAGTACAAACTATACGCTCCCGAAGAACTTATAGAAAAGTTCATCGTAAAGAACTTTGAGTCGGAAATAAAAAAAGCGCTGGACATAACCGACAAGGAAAAACAGATAGACAGGCTGGACGCCATCAAGGCGGATATCGAAGAAAAAGCAAAAGCCTCGGGCGATGAAAAGCTTGCCCTGGCAATGCTCAATTATCCGGCTGATGTCGCGGCGGTGGTAAAAAACATTCAGAAAAAAGCCGTCAGGAACATGATAGCAAAAGAGAACCGCCGTCCCGACGGCCGCAAAATGGACGAGATCAGGCCGATCACCTGTGAAGCTCCGGCCATTCCGAGAGCCCACGGCAGCGCGGTCTTTACAAGGGGCAATACCCAGGCGCTCACGGTGGTAACGCTCGGGTCCAAGGGCGACGCCCAGATAATAGACGGGCTTTCCGCCGAAGAGAGCGAAAAACGCTATATGCACCATTACAATATGCCGGCCTACAGCGTGGGCGAAGTACGGCCGCTGAGAGGTCCGGGACGCAGGGAGATCGGGCACGGGGCTCTGGCTGAAAAAGCGCTCCTTCCAGTTATTCCCGATGAGGAGAATTTTCCCTATACTATAAGGCTGGTATCGGAGATACTCGGCTCCAACGGTTCCTCTTCGATGGCTTCCACGTGCGGCAGTACTCTCGCGCTCATGGACGCCGGGGTTCCCATAAAAGCGGCGGTGGCCGGCATCGCGATGGGCCTTGTGAAAGAGGGTAGTACTTATAAAGTGTTCTCAGACCTTCAGGGTCTTGAAGATTTTCTCGGGGATATGGATTTTAAGATCGCCGGTACCGCCCGCGGCATTACTGCTATACAGCTTGATATTAAGATTAAAGGGCTCTCCTTTGACATTGTAAAGGATACTTTTTCCCTGGCAAAAAAAGGCAGGGACTTCATTCTCGGCAAAATGCTTGAAACTCTTCCCGCTCCGAGAGCCGACCTGTCCATGAACGCTCCAAGGGTCATCACATTTACCATCAATACGGAGAAGATAGGTATGGTGATAGGGCCGGGCGGCAAGAACATAAAACGAATCATAGAAGAATCAGGAGCTCAGATAGACATAGAGGACGACGGACGCGTATTCATCACCTCCGTTGACGCCGAGGCGGCCAAGTACGCGCAGGAACAGATCATGTCTATAGCCGCGGATGCCGAAGTGGGCAAGGTATACCACGGCGAGGTGGTCAAGATCATGCCTTTCGGCGCTTTTGTCGAGATACTTCCCGGCAAGGACGGCATGGTGCATATATCCAAGCTGTCAAAGCAAAGAGTAGCCAAAGTGGAAGATGTTGTCAAAGTGGGCGACAAAGTAGACGTCAAGGTCACCGAAATAGACTCACAGGGCCGTATCAACCTCACGATGAACTTCTAGCTTGACACCCGCCCATTATAATATATAATTTATACTGAAGTTCGTTCCGTTCGTGTCATGCATGCCTTTGAGCAGGAAAAAATTGAAAAATAATCGTTATAGCCCAAAAGAAGCCGATGAACTCCTAGATTTTTTGTTTGAAATACCAAGGTTACTTCGTCATTTTTCAACCGTTGTTTTTTCTGCGTTTGTAATTTTTCTAATGCTATCCTCAGCCACTCTTGCTGAGCTCAAGGTTTGGAACGGGCAACCCGGAGAAGAACTCAATTGGTCGTTTGATTCTAACTGGCTGCCCTTAGGCAAGCCTAAATATGGAGACGATGTAGTTTTTAATGGGACTAGTATTTTCGGTTGTATCATAAACGAGAATGTTTTGATCAACAGCCTTACAATACAGAGTAGCTATTCCGGTGTTATAACCCATGCAAAAGGGACATCGGTCCAGATCATTTCCGATTATAACCAGCGCGGGGGCAGTTTTATCCAGGCAAGTAGCGGTGATTCGACCTTGTCTAATTATCCTCTGTATGTTGGGGGCAGCTTTTTTGTTTCATCCGAAGCCATATTCTCCAGATATGAATTGTCGGGCGGATATTATCTTGTCAGCGACATATATGGTCTGCAGGCTATGAGGTGCAGCAGGGAAGCGGACTACAAGCTAAAGAATGATATCGACGCAAGCCCGACAGCGAACTGGAACTACAGCCTTGCCAGGAGCACGTATGAAGGGTTTGTCCCGATAGGCATATCATCCACCGAAGCTTTTATGGGAACTCTGGACGGAGACTTCAGATCAATAACCGGCCTCAGGATCGAGCGGCACGCCGAGGATTTTGTCGGGTTATTTGCCGCGCTCGGCAACGGGTCGGTGGTAAGTAACCTGTCGCTTACCGGCGCGAGGATCACGGGCTGGTCAGTGAGAAGGCTGGCGGGTATCGCGGCCTATTCAGACGCGCTGTCGGCGATAGAGAACTGTCATGTGAGCGCTCAGATATTTGCCAACGGCTCAAGCAGCTTTTTACAAACTACGTGGTATGCGGGTCTTGTGTCAGCTCAAAGCAAAGGGCGGATCGAGCGCACATATTCTTCGGGTGCTATACACCTTAATCGAAGGGGCCAGTACGTCCCGTACATATATTCCGGCGGTATTGCAGGATACAGTGAAGAGGACATATCCGAGTGCTATTCATCAGGAGAGATGGTATACGATGACAGCAGTCAGGCCTGGATAGGCGGCATTGCCGGCTACAATGCCGGACCTATAACTGATTCGTACTTTTCCGGGAGAATACAAAAGCCGGCGCCAAAATTCGGGATAGGCGGGATCGCCGGCTATAACGCTCCGGGAGGTTCTGTAAGCGGATCTTATTTCCATCAGGCGGAATTCGACAACAAGCTGGGGACGCTGAAGACCGCGCAGGAAATGAGCAAGGAAGCTACCTATGCCGGATGGAATTTTGCATCGACCTGGTCCATAGATCAGGGGAGCTCTTTTCCATACTTTCTTTGGCAAATATACAGTTGGTCATCAATCGGCAATGGTGATTGGACAAGATCCGAAAACTGGAACAAAAAAGAAGGGTATCCTTTGCTATCGTCACATAAGGCATATATCAACATTCCGAATACAGTAAACATCAGGACACCCCTAAATGCCCCGCTTACTATTGGAGGGTTGAAGATTGGCTCCGATCTTCCAACAAAGGTATTACTTCAGAACGATCTTACCTTAAGTTCTGCAGCGGGCAAATCCGGCAGTCTGATACTTTACGGA
>CAZRTO010000043.1:0-12852 GCA_964603025.1 uncultured bacterium
TGGAGTATCCCTGGAATATAGTAGCTTCCACTTCCCCTCCGACCTTGCACATAGGCCCGATCGACGTCCCACCGTATATCTTTGAAAGCGCTTTAATGACAGTCCCTTTGCCTATGTACGCGGGGCCGATTATGACCGAATTTGCCATGATCACGGCTC
This sequence comes from uncultured bacterium, assembly GCA_964603025.1. Lineage (GTDB taxonomy): Bacteria > Margulisbacteria > WOR-1 > JAKLHX01 > JAKLHX01 > CALFCX01. Next base: position 160 of record CAZRTO010000043.1, read on the forward strand.
CATCATCGATAACGACCGGACCGCCCCCAGCATCTATGATGACGCCGGGGTGTATTTTTGCGGTCTTTGAGATGAATATGTTTTTTTGGTTGACAAAAGATATGTTGCCTCTATTCTTGTTCGGGGCGGTTTTAAAACCCGCCCTTACAGAAGGCAGTCTTAAGTCGTTTGAAATTTCTTCCCCGTTTTTGCATATCAGGTCCCACGGATATTCTATAAGGCAAGGCTTAACGGTTATCTTTTCGGCGCACAAATCTTCCAGCTGTTCTGGAGAGATATTTCCGGCTTTTTCCACGACCGCCAGGACGACCCTGCCGTCGTGGACCATAACAAAAGAACTGGCTTTTTTCTTCAGCTCTTTTTTTATTTCTTCGTTCATCAAAAGCCTGGAGTTTATGAATACAGTGCGTTCACCGGCGATGCCGGAACTCTTCAGGGCCGATAAGTTCTTTTCAGCCAGCGTGAGGATGCCGCATCTCATCTCCTGAGGCTCGCGCAGCAATGTCAGAGGCAGAAGGCCCCCGCATTTCTCATCGTGAAAATAGCGTATTTCCATTTTTACCCTATCTTGTAATCCGCGGCCTCGAAGGAATATGTGAAATTGGTGTGAGTATCGTATCTTCCCTCCAGTATCGCGACCACGTCCTCTATGAAAACGAGCTCTTCATTGGTAGGTATCACAAATACCTTGATGTGAGAATCGGGCCTTGATATCTCGGTCTCGGCATCGCGTGTCCTGGTCGCCAGGTTCTTTTCCTTGTCGACCGATATTCCCAGGCAGTCAAGGTTCTCCAGTACCCTTTCACGGAGCGCGGGGTTCAGCTCGCCGGCACCTCCGGTGAATATCACGGCATCCACGCATCCGATAGCCGCGATGTAAGAGCCGATATATTTTTTAAGCCTGTAGGCCTCCATTTCCTGCGCGAGAGAGCACCTCTCGTTGCCTTCGGCCGCGGCAATATCGATGTCGCGCCTGTCGGAATATTTGCCGGTTATACCCAGAAGCCCGCTTTTGTTGTTGAGTATCCTGTCCAGTTCCGCGGCATTGAACCCCTCTCTCTCTATCATAAAAAGTATTATCGCCGGATCGAGGTCTCCGCTTCTGGTCCCCATAACGGCCCCCGCCAGGGGAGTTAATCCCATGGTCGTGTCAATGCATTCGCCGTTCTTTATGGCGGCGGCGCTCACGCCGTTGCCGATGTGCAGGGTTATAACGTTGGTTTTGGAATTCTCTTTTTTTAACAGTACCGAAGCCCTCTTTGAAACATATAAATGAGAAGATCCGTGGAAACCGTATTTTCTTACTCCGTACATCTTGTACCATTCGTAGGGGACCGCGTAAAGATAAGACCGGGGAGCCATGGTCTGGTGGAACGCGGTGTCAAAAACGGCGATGTTGGGAACGTTCGGAAGGGCTTTTCTGGCCGCCTGTATCCCCGCGATATTTGGCGGCATATGGAGCGGCCCGAGGTCTTTGAGCGCCTTGATCTCTTCGAGCGCCTTATCATCTATAAGGCAGGACTTGTTGAACGTTGCGCCTCCGTGCAGCACCCTGTGCCCCACAGCCGATATCTCTCTTATATCCCCGATGACACCGACTTTTTCATCGGTGAGAAGGCCCAGTATCTTTTCCAGCGCGCTGTTGTGATCCGGGAATTTAGCTTCGATCCTGAGCGCCTGTTCGCCGCAGAAGTCGTGGCAAAGCAATCCGCTGGCTGATCCCACACGCTCGGCGATCCCCTTGCAAATCACCTTTTTTTTGGACCAGTCATAGAGTTGATACTTGACGGAAGAACTGCCGCAGTTGAGAGCTAATATTTTCATGACGCCCTTGTCCATGATATAATAACGCAAGGTAAAAATCAACATGGCGCTAAAGTCCAAAGATCTTCTCGGACTCAAAGAGCTTTCCCTCTCGGACATCAATCTTATACTTGACACGGCCGAATCAATGAAGGAAATACTTTCCCGTCCGATGAGGACCGCGCCGGCGCTTTCCGGCAAAATAATAACGGCCCTTTTTTGCGAGCCGAGCACCCGAACAAGGACATCATTCGAGACCGCTGCCAAGATGCTTTCTGCGTCGGTCAGCTCCATCGCGGTGGCCGCAAGCAGCGCGGTCAAGGGAGAGACCCTTATCGATACCGCCAAGAACCTTGAGGCCATCGGCACCAACGGCATAATCATCAGGCACTCGATGGCCGGAGCCCCCCATCTGATCGCCAAGAACATATCCGGGTCGGTAATAAATGCCGGTGACGGATATAACGAGCATCCCACCCAGGCCTTGCTGGACATGTTCACGATGAGAGAAAAAAAAGGTCCTCTCAAGGGAAAAAAGGTCGTCATAGTGGGGGACATACTGCACAGCAGGGTGGCCCGCAGCAATGCCTGGGGACTGCTCAAATCCGGAGCGGCTGTCACGCTGGTGGGACCTCCCACTCTCATGCCCAAAGGGATAGAAGCAACAGGCGCGAAGATATCCTGCGATCTTGATGATGCCATCAAGGACGCCGATTTTGTCAACGTGCTGAGGATCCAGAGAGAGCGCCAGCAAAAAGGCCTCTTTCCTTCGCTACTCGAATATTCGGAGCTTTTCGGGATAAATAAAGACCGCCTGAAAAAAGCCAGAAAAGACGTCGTCATCATGCATCCGGGCCCTATAAACAGGGGAGTTGAGATCTCCAGCGATATCGCCGACGGAGACAGTAGCGTCATCCTCGATCAGGTCACCAACGGCGTCGCCGTCAGGATGGCCGTGCTTTTTCTGCTCATGGGCGGACGGAACAAACAGTAAGAAGCAAGGAGCAAGAGGAGCCGGTCTTAAAAGACCGCCAGCAGTATTGATACCGCGATCACCCAAACGCCCAACGTCCCCATGAAATGCGGGTCCTTTATTAGGAGTTTTTCGAGCGGCTGTTCTGAGACCTTGTCGTTTGAAAGCGAAAGGGCCCTGAAAATACCGTAGACGGCGAGAGGGAGCGTGTATATAAGGTTGAAACGCGCGCCGTCCGGGGATGAAAGACAGTACATCGCGTATACGACAAGCGATGAAACCGCCGATATCATCACAGCCTGTTCCAGGGTTTTTTCTTCGTATATGCCGGAAACAGCGCGTCCGGAAGCCCTGTCGAGCATAAGCTCTCTCATCCGCGCGCTGAGAGCGATAAAGACCGAGCTCATGAACACGAAGAACATCAGCCAGCCGGACACGGGTTTTGATATGGCGAGCGTTCCTGCGGTTATGACGGTCCCTGCCGCTGCGGCCACACAGACCGCATCCATGAAAACTATCCTTTTGAGATATGAAAAATATCCCAGGGAGATGACAAAGTATACCGCGGCAGCGATCCCGAACCCTGGCCCAAGAAAGAAAGACGCGACAAAAGAGCCGACCAGGACAGAGCCTAGGACGAATTCCGCTTTGTTGATGCTGAGCTCGCCGCTTGCGATAGGGTACATTCTTTTTGCCGGATCGTTCCTGTCGGACTGCACAAAGGTGATATCTTCAATGATGTTCACAGCTCCCGTGAGCATTGAGAAGATCACGAAGCCGACGCCTATTTTTAGGATATATACCCAGTTCAAAGGGTCCCCGGAGAAGATCAGCGGCAGGAATATAACGGCCGACCGGGACCATCTGTGAGGTCTCATTGTCGTCAGCATCAGCTCAAGGGTTTTCATTTCGTTCTCCTTTATTTTTTGCGTACCCTTCTATCACAAGGTCTTCTCCGGATCTCTTTACGCTTATTTTTGTCAGTTTTAACGCTTTTGACAACCCTGCGATCCCTCTTCCGCCCACCGCAGTGAGCGAAGCGCGCCCTCCGATAAGCTTGGGGGATACAAAGAATATCACTTTGTCTATTAGCCCGTTCTCCAGTGCCGATCCGGCGATCTCGGATCCTCCTTCGATAAGCACGCTGGTGATGCGCATCTTGCCTAGTTTCTCGAAAAGTTTTTTGAGGTCCACCCGGCCGTTCTTTCCGGGCAGCTCTAGCACCTTGCAGCCGGCCTTTTCCAACGCCCGTATCTTTTTTCGCGGCGCCGCTTTGGTCACTGCGACCAGCGTGAAAGCGCTTTTGTCCTTTAACAGATTGCTGTTCAAGGGCAGTTTTGCCTTGCTGTCGGCTACTACCCTGAGAGGCTGCTTTTCGGCCCTGGCCAGGCGCACCGTAAGCAAAGGATCATCCTTCAGCACGGTATTTATCCCAACCAGCACAGCGTCGTTGAGAGCTCTCAGCCTGTGGGCGCTTTTCCTGGAGGCGGGGCCGGTGATCCACTTGCTTTCTCCGCAGGATGTGGTGGTCTTTCCGTCCAGGCTCATTGCTGTCTTCAGCGTTACGAAGGGCATTCCGGTCACGATGTGCTTTACAAAAGCCTCGTTCAGTTTGAGAGCTTCTTTTTCGAGAACGCCCTTTACGACCTTTATCCCGGCCTTTTCGAGCTTGCGGAACCCCTTTCCGTTCACCAGGGGATTTGGGTCCTGCATTGCGGCAACAACCCTTTTTATGCCGGTCTTTATTATATTGTCCGTGCACGGAGGCGTATTGCCGAAGTGACAGCAAGGCTCAAGATTTATATAGAGCGTGGCTCCCGCGGCTTTCCTGCCGGCCTTTTTCAGGGCATATGTTTCGGCATGAGGGGTTTTGAACCTGTCATGGAATCCGGTGCTGATAATGCGCCCGTTCCTTACCACTACGGCCCCGACGGCAGGGTCCGGCGAGGTCTTGCCGACGACCGACGAGGCCACGGCCAGAGCCTTTTTCATGAACTTGATGTCTTGTTCTTGTATCGCCTTTTTACTTGCCATTCCTTATCGATCCGATGGCCTTGGCATAATCATCGGCGTAAAAGATCGCCGACCCGGCCACAAGCACATTGGCTCCCGCGTCCAGCACCTGCCTTGCCGTGGAGGCGTTGACGCCTCCGTCAACCTCTATATCTATATCGAGTCCCATATCGCATGACATCTTCCTGAACTCTGATATCTTGGGCAGCACCTCGGGCATGAATTTTTGTCCTTCAAATCCCGGAAAGACCGACATGAATAGGACCATCTTTATCTTTTTGATGACGCTCTCCGGTGCCGAGAAACGGGAATCCGGGTTCACCGCGATCGCCGGGGCGGCGCCGTACCTTATTATCTCTTCAACGGCCTTATCCGGACTGGATACGGATTCGGTATGGAACGAGATGATGTCGCTGCCAGCTTCGGCGAACTGTTTTATGTATTTTTCCGGGTGCTCTATCATCAGATGTACGTCGAGCGGCAGATCGGTACATTTTTTCAGGGCTTTTACTACCAGCGGGCCCATGGTTATATTCGGCACAAAATGTCCGTCCATGACATCCACATGTATCATGTCCGCTCCTGCGTCCTTGGCTTTTTTGACCTCTTCGCCAAGCCTGGAAAAATCGGCGGACAATATGGATGCCGCTATCCTAATTTTCTTCATTTTCTTTCCTTATCATGAATGTCACGGAAACATCGGATCCTTTCAATACGGTATTGCCTGCCGCTGGCGTCTGCTCGGTCACATACCCTTCGCCGGAATCCGAGTATATGAAATTCACTTTCCCGGGATTGAGGCCCGCCTCTTTGAGCGCTGCAAGGGCCTCTTCCCGTGTTTTTCCTACCAGGTTCGGGACCTCGACCGTTGTTTCGGCGGCGCTGACGATGAGATTTATCGTCCGGCCTTCTTTGACCCTGCGGCCCGCTTCGGGGCGCTGAGATATCACGGTGCCGCTCGGCTCTTTTGAGAACGATATGCCGATCACCTCGCCTTTCAGGTTGTTAGCGGCAAGCATAACGATCGCCTTTTCGCTCGGCAGTCCCATGACATCGGGGATCACCGTTTCTGGAGAGGAGCTCACATATATCCAGATGAAAGCGTTGAGCGCGAAAGGGAAAAGCACTATCATGGCCATGATCAGCAAAACGGCCGGTCTGAAGGCTATCCTGCCTATGCCTATCAGATAACCGATCACTGCCAGCAACACGGCTGCTCCGGCAAGGTATAGAGTGATATCCATCTATTCTCCCAAAAGGAGTATATTGATCAGTGAGTATATTATTCCCGCGGCCACAGCGACCCAGACGGAAAAGAACACCCACTTTACAAGGCTCATTCTATCATCTTTTTCAAGAGGGAGATCATCCGGGAATATGCCCAAGGCGGGCTTTTGCGGCTCTTCGGCCGGTTTTGGGGCCGGTTCTTTTTTTATCTCCGCTTCTTCAAAAGACGTGTAATCCGTTTCGAGCATGTCCATGAAGCCGGTCCTTCTGTCCGGCACCGATCTTGATCTTAAAGCCGCCGCCAGTTCGTCTATTGACGAAAACCTCATCAAAGGGTCTTTTTCAAGGCATCTGCGGATGATGTCGTCCAGATATTTGGGGATCTTGCCGCTGATCTGAGAAAGAGTTCTCTGTGCTCCCGCAAGGTTTTCAAGCGTGGCGGCCAGACCTTTTCCCGGGGAGGGCGGCTCCGCCGACAACATGAACAGCATAAGAAGGCCGATCTGGTAAATATCGGATATCTCCGATGAACTCCCTCCCATCAGGACCTCGGGAGCGGTAAACCCGGACGAGGGATCAAAAAGCCATTTGGCCCTTTGTTCTGACGGTTCCGAGACGGCCCGCCTTATGCCGAAATCCGCGACCTTTATCCTGCCGTTGGACTTTGTTATGAAGATATTTTCGGGGGTCAGAGAACCGTGGACCACTCTTTCCCTATGTGCGGACCCAACGGCTTCGCAAATACCGGAGGCAGCCTCCGCCGCTTTTTCAGGGTCAATGGGGAGCTTGGATTCTCTCAGGCTGGTCCCGTCGATATATTCCCTTACGAAATAAAAACCCTGCCAGCCGTAATCCCCGTCTATCAGCCTGGGGATGAACGGGCTGTCCAGTTTGGACAGGGCCCCGACGTCCTTTTTCAGCTGTTTGATAAGCACGCTGTCCAGATACTGACGGCGGTAGATCTTTATTATGAGACCTTTGTCCGAATCGACCATCGCGCCTTTATAGGTGACGTGCGACGGGCTGTCGGCTATTTTTTCCTGGATCTTATATTTGCTTTTTAATATGCGGTCCATGTCTATTTTGAGGGACCTTTTTTCATCAGCCGGATAAAATTACCGAAAAGATAATCGCTGTCGTGCGGTCCGGGGGACGCTTCTGGGTGGTATTGCACCGAGAACACGGGCAGATGCTTATGGGCGAACCCTTCGCAGGTCCCGTCGTTAAGGTTGATATGGGTCAGTTCTATGCTCTTGTTCTTGAACGAATCGGGGTCGACGGCGAACCCGTGATTTTGCGAAGTGATCTCCACTTTGCCGGTTTTCAGGTTCTTTACCGGATGATTGGACCCGCGGTGTCCGAATTTGAGCTTATAGGTCTTTGCGCCGAAAGCAAGCCCGAGTATCTGGTGTCCAAGGCAGATACCGAAGATCGGCAGTTTGCCTGCCAGCTTTTGTACATTTTCTATCGCGTAGTCCACGGCGGCGGGATCTCCCGGCCCGTTTGAAAGCAGAACTCCGTCCGGTTTCATTTTCATGACCTCCGAAGAAGAAGCGTCTGCCGGAACTACCACGGGCTTGCATCCGAGAGAGTAAAGTATTCTCAGTATATTGAATTTCACGCCGAAGTCATAGACAACCACCTTAAAGGCCTGTTTGTTCTTTTTGGGCCTGTTGTTCTCCATAAGCGTTTTTGTGGGTTCTTCCCAGTGGTACGCATCACGGCAGGAAACCTCTCCGGCGAGATCTCTCCCTACCATGGAAGGGGATCTAAGCACCTTGTCCAACAGCTCCTTAAGGTCTTCTTTGCCGGTAGAGACAACTGCGCGCATGGCGCCTTTTGTCCTTATGTGGCGCGTGAGAGCCCTGGTGTCGACTTCCGATAACCCGATAAGACGGTGCTTTTTCATGAACTCATCCAGGTCTTTTTCGCTTCTCCAGCTGCTGGCCAGGCGGCTTTTTTCCCTGATGATCAGTCCGGCGCAGTGCGGCTTGAATGATTCCATATCGTCTTTATTGGTGCCGTAATTGCCGATCAGGGGATAGGTCATCGTAATTATCTGGCTTTTGTATGAGGGGTCGGTAAGTATTTCCTGATAGCCTGTCATGCCTGTGTTAAAAACGGCCTCCCCGAAAGCCTCGCCCTCGGCTCCGAAAGCCTTGCCTTCGAAATAGGTGCCGTCTTCGAGCATCAGTATGCCGCGCATATCAATAGCAATTATAACATTCTGAAGTAGAGGGATGACGAATGAAGTATGAAGGATGATGAATAGCGGTCTTTGGGACTATTACTTCATCCTTCATCCATCATCCGCCGAAAAGTGAAATCCGTGCCGGAAATTGACGATATATACATGAGAGGGATAAGGGCAATGTCAAACATACATGAACAATACGAAAAGATCGAAATAGGCGGCAAAGCCTATATGAAATCCCCAATAGGCACGGCCCTAATAAGCGAAATGGGCAAAAAGGGCAGCTTTATAAATATTCTTGCCAACAAGATATCCCTGTCAGAGGCTCCAGGCAGGACAGTCTCTTATTGGAGGTAATTGACATGAACGGATCTAAGATGACAAAAATGATCAAGAACGTGCTTTTTAAGAATTATCTCACGGATATAAGCGAGGCCAAGCCTTATAAAATGACGCTTTGCGGACAATATGCATTTAGCGGGGAGCCTAACCCCTCGGAAGAAGTAAGACTTATTCTGATAGGCGACCTTGCTAAATGGTGTTCTTTAAAGCAGGCCGGCAACCTTAATTAATTGCCGGCTATTTCGTCTTTCGCAAAAGAACCTTCCAGGCCTGTTGAGGAAGGTTTTTTTGTTGGATATCGCCGATGTTGAAAGGATGTGACCAGTGAGCGTTGCAAGACCGGCCGTTGCGGGGACTATGTGCCCGCGAAATGATATTACTGGCAAAATAAAACCTTTGATAGCAAGCGGGACGGCAAGGCCCGCCGCGTTGATGTTCCCTTTGTGGGACAGGATATCCGTTATCCACGGGACCCCGGCAGAAGAAGAGTATATCCTCAGAGCCGGCAGCAGCGCGGCCAACAGGGTCTCCTCCATCATGCAGTTTGATGTGGACCTGGATAGCTGCGACCAGGGCCCGAGGTTCATTTACCCCAGGGATATAACCGGCTTGAAAGTATACAGCGGCGGCCCCGCGCTTATCTCCGGTACCGACGGAGAAAGACGTTTTGCTTCGAGCGTGATGTACGAGGCAGTAAAAGCCCAGCTGGTGATGCGCCTTCTTGAGGCCAACAGGTTCGGCGATTATTTTTCTTTTGAAGATATCAGGCAACTGCACGATACGGACGGATATTTTTCATGGTTCGCCGTTTTAAAAGCGCTGGACGAGAGTGATTCTTTTTTGTATGACAGGACCGGCCTTGCCCTGGGAGCTCTGAGGGCCATGAGCGGAGGATTTGTCACGGTAGCCCAGGCGGATGGCGAAGGCAAGGACAGGGATACGGCGATAAAAAAGATACTCTCAAAGTTTCCTTTGCTCAGGGATGAGTTCAGGGGAATATGCTCGGTCTTCTATACTCTTTATGCCGCTCCGGGTCAATCCAAGGCAGTGACGGATATCAGGCCAATTGTTGTGAGATCCATACAGTATCTCCTTGCCAACGAATCGATAATGAGCGGTGTTCCGTTCGAGCGGCTTGACGAAATGACAAGGGCCCAGTCCGATATAGTCATAGAAGAGACAGGGAATTTTTTAAGGGCCGTTAAACGGGCATTTCCTAACACGGGGAGCTGGTTTATCACTAACCCTTTGGGAGAGGCCGGGCCTCTTGAGCATCCTATGACCGGAAAAGACGTGTTCCTTATCGGCGGACGGTCTATCCCGCGCAGGAGATATGAACCGCGGGGACAAGAAGCATATCCTGCAGGAAGGACCGATGTCACTGACGCTATAGCATCTGTCATAGCTGAGAAAAAAGGCTGTGCCGCGGTAATGCCGGATGCGGGGGGCATTACCATAATTCAAGGAAACCCGAACCCGCAAGAATCAAGTTCCGCGATAAAAGACAGGGTGAGCGGGAAAGAATATCTGATGATAGATTATGATCACGGGTCTCAGCCGCCGGCTTCTAATCCGAACAAACGATATCCGGTCGGGATAAAACATGTTACTTATTTCAGCGGCGACGAAGACTCATTAGCTCCGGAGAATATCGGAAGTTCCGCGGATCTGGTAGTGCTGAAAGCGGTGTATCTAAAAGTGCTCGGACGGCTGCTTGAGGCCAACAGATACGGCAATTTCTTTTCCGAGAGCGACCTCAGGTCAATGCTCAAAAGCGACGCTTATATCCCGTGGATGACCTTTATGACCCTTATGAAGGACATAGACCATTACGGTCTGGAAAGCAATGTGATAGCAGGCCTTGCTCTCAGTGTTTTTCTTGTGGGCAATAATAATTTTGGCAGCAATTCAGCGAACAGATCGGCCGTGGAACAGATGGTTTCAATGTTAAGAAGGGTTCCCGGGCTTGCCGAAGAATATCTGGCCTACAGGGAACTGTTTAATGCCAGATATATCGACCCGAAGCCGAGCGACAAAGCCGCAGTTGAAACAAAACAGGATGTTGCCTATGCCGTCTTAAGGTGCATAGAACAAAATGATGAACTCGCGGGGGAATTCTGGGACGACTGGAATCCCTCTCTTAAAAGAGATTGCAACATGCTCTATAGGGAAGCGCTTGAATTCATCGAAGCTTTAAAGGCCGCTTGCCCGTCGCATCCCGATTGGCTGATCAACGCGCCTGCCGCGCAGTATCCGGCCATACTTCCGGAAGTTAAGGTAAAAGCTGAGCCAGCTGCCGAAGCAGCAACAGCCGAAGAGCCGGCGAGGCTGAACGGAGACAGGATATTAAGGCTTCTGACAGAAGGATTCGGACAAGATCGCGATCAGTATTTGGCCGAACTGTCCTGCGACGCCTTGGAAGCCCTGGGCGTATTTGGCGGCCGCGAGAAGTATTGGTTGCTGCCGGAGCTTGCTGTGTTGGGGACAACGCCTCCGAAAGAAACCTCAACTACCGAGAGGGAGCATCCCTCCATTCTGGCGGAACGCCTTGCGCAAGCCAACGCTGTAAAAGCAATGGAAGAAAGAAAAAGACTTTCGACGATAAAATATGCCGCAAGACATGCGCTAGGGACGCGGTCGGATCTAGCCAGGCTTATCGCAAGGCGATTGGAAGACAGCACATTAATGGAAGTAGCGGAGAGGAACATATCAAGCGCGGATGTTTTTATGTCTTCTAAGGCCGCACAGGTAATGTTGAGTACAGAGCATATAAGAAAAGGGTTGTCAGGTCTTCCCGATAACGATCCGGCGACGTCTTTTGAGGTTATACGGACCATAATTTCGGACAATCTACAAACCATCTCCCAGGCGCTTGTCGGAGGGCTTACAAAAGGCCAGCGCCCCGTAGGACTTGCCGGTGCTTTGATCGGGTTCGCGGAGAAGGTCCTGGACGGGGAGAATATGGCTGTTGCTTTTTATAGAGAAGAAGAGGAGAAAAGTCCGACTCTGGTAGAAAGAAAATATGATGCTGAGCTGCTGGACAATATATCTATGGCTCCTATTGCTACCGCTTTGGCTCTTGAACTCAGAGAAATAAACGGGCAGATCAAACCGTCCGCGGTAGAGGCACTGTTAACAGCCGAAAAGTTGTTGGCTATCGACGAAAGAACCGGATGCTTCAGCTCCAGGCGCGCGAATGTGCAGTATTTATCCGAGAGCTTTGACAGAGCAAAGAATGTTTTGGAAGAACGCGTAAAATCAGAGGCCGGAGAGAACATGCTGGCCGCGGCTTCGGCTTTGTCCAGGCTTAAGGTCCGCAACAGGGAGCTTGACGCAGTACTTCTCAAGATACTTGTTGAGAGCCCTCATACGACGGACGAGGACCTGCGCTACACCGTCAGCGGATTCCGCGCTCTTGCTCAGGACCGCACTGCAGGGGTGCATGAATTACTGAATTCTTATATGAGAGATACTGACAACCCGAACTGGCTTTTCTTCTCCGCCTATATGCTTTCAGCCGGAATGGGATCATTGATGCGTTTGTCCGGGTTTGACATAAATACGGCTTCCGCACAAGAGATCATCGCTATGCTTGCGGACGCCAAGATCCCGACACCCGAAAGGATGACGAAGCTTATCATTGCCGGCAGGCCTTACGAAGGAACGGCCGGATTCAGGAATAAGAAAGTCAACGGGCTCGGGCAGAGCAAAGAAAAGATAGCCCAAGTTTTTGAAAAGGCAAATAATTCAGCTTCTGTGAAAGATATAATATTCAGAGCGCTTTGCTCGGAAAACCACGAGCTGGTCGCTATGGCTGTAACCGCTGCGAATTATTTAAGAGAAGGCAGAACCAACTAAAAAACTATTCCCCCCAGCCGAGCTTGGCCTTGAGCACAGAAAAGAAATTGTATTTGCCGGTCCTGATGAAGCGCGTGTTGTAAGGAGCTTTTTTAACGGTTATCTCATCGCCTTTTTTCAGCGGGATCGTGCTTTGTCCGTCCACCGTGAGCATGGCTTCTATGCCCCTGGGAGTATCTTCAACGGTTATTTTCAGAACTTCATCTCCGTCCACGACCACGGGCCGGTTGGTTATCGAAAGAGGGCATATCGCGGTGAGCACAAATACCGAAAGTACCGGATC
>CAZRTO010000044.1:0-2363 GCA_964603025.1 uncultured bacterium
CGAAAAGAACGCAATGCTACAGAGGATATACGGCACCGCATTTGAGTCCAAAAAGGATCTCGATGAATACCTGAAAAAGCTTGAAGAAGCACAGAAGCGCGACCATCGTAAACTCGGGAAAGAACTGGATCTGTTCAATATTTACCACGAAGAAGCAGGAGCGGGACTGGTCTATTATCATCCAAAGGGAGCGGTATTGCGCGGGATTATAGAGGACACTCTTAAAAAAGAACACCGCCGCCGCGGCTACAGCCAGGTAGTGATCCCACACATCGCCAAGATCGACCTATGGAACACCTCCGGACATACGGGCTACTACAAAGAGAATATGTACTTCATGAACATAGACGAGCAGCAGTACGTGCTTAAACCTATGAATTGCCCCGGGCACGTGCTCATTTTTAAGCGCAAGATCAACAGCTACCGCGAGATGCCGGTCAGGTTCTTTGAACTGGGTACGGTTTACCGTTATGAAAGGTCCGGCGTCCTGCACGGCCTCATGAGAGTAAGAGGGTTCACCCAGGATGACGCGCATATATTTTGTACTCCGCAGCAGCTTCAGGAAGAGATATCAAAAACAATAGATTTTGCCTTCGATATGATACGCAAATTCGGGTTCGAGGACTATAAAGTGTTCCTTGCTACCCGTCCGGACAGTTTTGTCGGTACCGAGGAGAACTGGAAGAGCGCAACGCTTGCCCTTGAGGAAGCCATGAAAGCCAAGGGGATCAAGTATGAAATAGACCCCGGAGCCGGCGTGTTCTATGGTCCCAAAATAGACGTAAAGCTGAAAGACGCCATCGGGCGGTTCTGGCAGGGACCCACTATCCAGGTGGATTTTAATAACCCGGAAAGGTTCGACCTGAGCTACATCGGTGAGGACGGCGCTCATCACAGGCCCGTTATGATACACAGGGTAGTACTGGGCAGCATGGAGAGGTTCATAGGCGTGCTCACAGAGCATTATGCCGGAGCTTTTCCTCTCTGGCTGGCGCCGGTCCAGGTCGTGGTGCTGCCCATTGCCGACCGCCACAACGACTATGCCCGCTCTGTCTCGGACAAACTTAAGCTAAAAGATATACGCGTGGAAACGGATGAACGCAGGGAAAAGATAGGGCTTAAGATAAGGGAGGCGCAGCTGCAAAAGGTCCCTTATATGCTTGTTGTCGGGGATAAAGAAGTTGAGTCCGGTGCGGTGGCCGTCCGGTCAAGGGAAAAAGGCGATCTGGGCGCCACTACAGTGGATGAGTTCATGGGTGAGTTCGTTGACCGTCAGTGTTGATTGAGGTAAAATACTAGTATAAGAGCTTATGTGTTAATACCAAGGGCGGGCGGCACTTAAATCTCGTTGAAGAGGATCTTTTGGGTCCTCTTTTTTGTTTATATAGGGGCGGGAACATGACAGGATTACCGAAAAAACAGGGTTTATATGATCCGGCATTTGAACACGACAATTGCGGTGTCGGGTTCGTTTGCGATATAAACGGCAAAAAAACCCATGATATCGTAGAAAAAGGAATAGAGATACTCAATCGTCTCAGTCACAGAGGCGCCACCGGTGCCGACCCAAATACCGGCGACGGCGCAGGCATACTTATACAGATGCCGCACGAATTCTTTAAGTCGGAATGCCCGAGGTCCGGTATAAGTTTGACGGACCGGTATGCCGCGGGTTTTGTGTTCTTGCCTCAGGATAAAGCCGACAGAAAAGCTTGTGAAAAGCTGATGGAAGAAGCTGTTAAGGAAGAGGGCCTTTTACTGCTCGGGTTCAGGGATGTCTCCACGGACAATTCCGGAATAGGTGAAGGAGCCAAGAGAACAGAGCCCGTCATAAGACAGCTTTTTGTCGGTCTTGATGATGTTTCAACCTCAAAAATAAGTTTTGAAGCCCGTCTTTATATTGTCCGGAAGATCATAGAATCCAGGGTCAGGGCTTCAAAAATAGCGCAAAAAGCGTTTTTCTATATTCCTTCGCTTTCTTCAAGGACCATAGTGTACAAGGGCCTTTTGATGCCACACCAGTTGAAAAGCTTTTATAGGGAGCTTTCCGATAACAGGATAAAGAGCTCCTTGTGTCTGGTCCACTCTCGTTACAGCACGAATACTTTCCCGACCTGGGACCTTGCCCAGCCGTTCAGATTCCTTGCTCATAACGGAGAGATCAACACTCTTCGAGGGAACATTAATTGGACACGCGCCAGGGAAAAGATGATGGACAGTAGCGTCCTGGGCAACAAGCTCAAAAAGATACTTCCCGTGATCGTCGAGGGCGGCAGCGATTCCGCGGCGCTTGACAACGTGCTCGAGATGCTGGTCATGTGCGGCAGAGACCTGCCTCACGCGATGATGATGCTGATCCCGCC
>CAZRTO010000044.1:2463-11269 GCA_964603025.1 uncultured bacterium
TAAAGGACGATCTTTCATCAAGAAAGCCTTACGCAAAATGGCTCAAAGACAATATCGTTAACCTTAAAGATATTGCCGTGCCGAAGAGAACAAAGCCCCTCAAGATATACGATATGGTCGCTGTCCAAAAGGCTTTTGGCTATACAAAGGAAGATATAAAGGTTTTGATCAAGCCCATGGCCGAAAAAGGCCAGGAGCCTGTCGGCTCGATGGGCAACGATACGCCGCTGGCAGTGCTGTCCAAAAGACCGCAGCTATTGTTCAATTATTTTAAGCAGCTGTTCGCGCAGGTAACGAATCCTCCCATAGATCCCATAAGGGAAGAGATCGTTATGTCTTACGACAGTTATGTGGGGCCTCAGTCAAATCTTCTTGATGAAAAGCCGGAGCATTGCAGGAGATTGAAAGTAAAAAATCCCATACTTACGAACGATGATATGGAAAAGATCCGGACGATGAAAACAGGGTCTTTCAGATCTAAGACTATTTCAATGCTTTTTGACCCGGTATCGGATGCTAATATGCGCAAGGCCATTGAGCGCATATGCACCGAAGCCTCATCCGCCATAAAAAAAGGTTTTACTCTTATAATACTTTCCGACCGCGGAGTAAGCAGGGACAAAGCCGCGGTCCCGTCGCTTCTCGCGGTCGCGGCGCTTCACTCTTATCTCACCGCCAGGGGGGAAAGGACCAAGGCGGGATTTTTGGTGGAGACCGGAGAGCCGAGAGAGGTCATGCATTTTGCCCTGTTATTCGGTTACGGTGCCGGCTGTGTGAACCCTTATCTTGCTTTTGACACCATAGACGGGCTTATTGATGAGGGCGAGATAGGATTGGACAAAAAGACCGCCCATTACAATTATGTCAAGTCCGTTGAAAAGGGCCTCTTGAAGATACTTTCCAAAATGGGGATCTCCAGGCTCCAGAGCTACCGTGGCGCGCAGATATTCGAAGCGCTCGGACTTGGCAGTGAGCTTATAGAAAGATATTTTCCGGGGACGGTCTCAAGGATAGGGGGCGCAGGGCTAAAAGAGATATCCAAAGAAACGCTGCTGCGGCATGAGGCGGCTTTTTGCCAATATGATGAGGATATTTCCGATGTCGGGGGAGTGTACCAGTGGCGCAAGACCGGAGAGACGCATCTGTGGAATCCGGATACGATCTTTGCTCTCCAGCAGGCCGCCAGGAACAACGATCCGCAAAAATACGAGGAATTCTCCAAGCTGATAAATGACCAAAAAGGCTATAACGCGACCTTGAGGTCGCTCCTCAAGTTCAAAAAAGCCGCGCCGGTCGGTATCGACGAAGTGGAACCCGCCTCGGAAATAGTAAAGAGATTCGTTACCGGCGCGATGAGCTTTGGTTCAATAAGCAAAGAAGCGCATGAAACTATCGCTATAGCCATGAACCGGCTCGGTGGCAGGTCCAATACCGGGGAGGGCGGGGAGGACCCAATAAGGTTCAAGCCGCTGCCCAACGGCGACAGTGTCCGCAGCTCGATCAAACAGGTCGCTTCAGGAAGGTTTGGAGTGAGCTGTAATTATCTGGTGAATGCAGATGAGATACAGATAAAGATGGCGCAGGGGGCAAAACCGGGCGAAGGCGGCCAGCTTCCGGGACATAAAGTGGATAAGGTGATCGCCAGGATAAGATATTCTACTCCTGGGATAACATTGATATCTCCGCCGCCCCATCATGATATTTATTCGATAGAGGACCTGGCGCAGCTCATATTCGACCTTAAGAACGTCAATCCTTCGGCCAGGATAAGCGTAAAGCTTGTTTCGGAAATAGGAGTAGGGACCATTGCTGCCGGGGTGGCGAAAGGCCACGCCGATATGATCCTGATATCCGGAGGGGATGGAGGGACCGGGGCTTCTCCGCTCAGTTCGATAAAACATGCCGGGCTGCCGTGGGAGCTGGGATTATCCGAAGCGCATCAAACGCTTGTTCTGAACGATCTCCGCAGCAGGGTCCGGCTCCAGACGGACGGTCAGATGAGGACCGGCCGGGATGTCGTTGTAGCGGCCCTTTTGGGCGCCGAGGAATTCGGTTTCTGCACGGCGGTGCTGGTTGTGCTTGGCTGCGTGCTGCTTCGGCACTGCCATGTGAACAATTGTTCCCTCGGTATCGCCACGCAGGATGAGGTCTGCAGAAAGCGTTTTTCAGGAAAACCGGAATACATCGAGAACTATCTGTATTTTGTGGCTGAAGAGATCAGGCAGATCATGGCATCTCTGGGCATCAGCAAGATGGACGATCTCATAGGCAGGACCGATCTGCTTGAGATAAACAAGGAGATGCTCGACTGGAAGAGCAGCGGGATCGATCTTTCGAGAATACTTTACCGGCCGCAGGCGGATGGCCCGGTGCGCATGACAAAGGCACAAAACCACGGCATAGACACCGTGCTTGACAACGCCCTGCTGGCGGATCTCATGCCGGCTATAGAGAACAAGGTGCCGGTCAGGATAGAAAGCCCCATAAAGAACGTCAACAGGACCGCGGGGGCCATGCTGAGCGGCAAGGTCTGTTCTCTGTACGGAGAGGAAGGGCTCTCTGACGATACCATAACCGTGAAATTCACCGGGGATGCCGGCCAGAGCTTCGGGGCATTTCTTGCTCCGGGAATTACTTTTGAGCTGGAGGGGCAGGCCAACGATTATGTCGGCAAAGGCCTTTCCGGAGGGAAGATAATAGTTTATCCTGACAAAAGCAGTTCTTTTGACCCGCAGAAGAACATGATCATCGGCAATACCACTTTTTACGGGGCGACCGCAGGAGAAGCTTATATAAGAGGGATAGCCGGCGAACGTTTCTGCATACGCAATTCAGGCATATATGCCGTTGCGGAAGGAGTGGGGGATCACGCCTGCGAGTACATGACCGGCGGCCGCGTACTGATCCTTGGGTCCACCGGCCGGAATTTTGCCGCCGGGATGTCCGGAGGCATTGCTTATGTCTACGGTGCCGATGAAACGTTTAAGATCAAATGCAACAGGGAGCTGGTGAGTCTCGAAAAATGTGCTGTAACGGACGAATCAATACTCCATTATCTCCTTCAGAACCATTACAAGCATACAAAAAGCCCGGTGGCAAAGAGGATAATGGACGATTTTGAAAAAGAATCAAAAAAGATTGTAAAAGTGATACCGGCGGAATATAAAAAAGTTTTGGCGGCGGCAGAGCCTAAAAAGGCCAAGGCTGACGAGCCGTTCGATTTTTAAACGGAGGATAAGGCGATGGCGGACCCGAAGGGATTTTTGAAATTTAAGAGACAGACCTGCACAATGAGGCCGGTCGAAGAGCGTCTTAAGGACTACAAGGAAATAACAGTGCTAAAAACACCCGGACAGTCATCTGAGCAGGCTTCGCGCTGCATGGACTGCGGGACGCCATTTTGTCACTCAAGCTGTCCTGTAGGCAACCTTATTCCGGAGTGGAACGACGAAATGTTCCGCGGTAAATGGGAAAAGGCGTATCTGGCGCTCCAGTCCACTAATAATTTTCCCGAAATAACCGGTCGTATATGCCCGGCGCTTTGCGAATATGGATGCGTGCTGGGTTATAATGACGATCCAGTCACCATAAGAGAGAACGAGCTGTCAATAATCGAAGAGGCTTTCAAGAGAGGGCTCGTCAAGCCCGCGCGCATAAAGAACAGATCAGGGAAAAAGGTCGCTGTGATCGGTTCCGGTCCGGCCGGACTTGCCGCGGCCGATGAGCTTAACAAAAAAGGCCACACGGTCACTGTGTTCGAGAGGGACAAAAGACCGGGAGGCATACTCAGGTACGGTATACCGGATTTTAAGCTGGACAAAGCCGTCATAGACAGAAGGCTGGGCCTATTAAAGAAAGAAGGCGTAATGTTCAAGACGGGCATTGATGTGGGGGGTGCGGTACCGGCAAAAGAGCTTCTCTCAGGGTTCGATGCTGTGTGTGTATGCATAGGGTCAAGAGCTCCCAGGGATATGGACATACCGGGAAGATCTTTAAGCGGGATACATTTCGCAATGGATTATCTTTGCCAGTCAAACAGAAGGATCGCGGGAGAGAGTTTTGACGGCCTTGCGATAGACGCTTGCGGCAAAAGGGTGCTTGTTATAGGCGGCGGAGATACGGGGTCTGACTGCGTCGGGACTGCCAACCGTCAGGGAGCTTTGTCCGTTTCTCAGATAGAGATAATGCCCCGCCCGCCGGTGTGCAGGACAGAGGATATGCCCTGGCCGAAATATCCGATGCTTTTTAAGACATCTACCAGCCATGAAGAAGGTGCGGACAGACAATGGTCTATACTGACAAAAAAATTCGAGGGGAGCTCGGGATCGGTAGAGCGCGTGCTATGTGCCAGAGTGGAATTCGTCCATGACAAAGAAAAGGGCTGCAAGGTCATGCGGCAGGTCGAAGGGACCGAATTCGTCATCGAAGCGGACCTTGTCATACTGGCTCTCGGGTTCGTGCATCCGGATCATGGAGGGATCGTAAGGTCCCTGGGGCTTAAGACCGATCCGAGAGGCAATATACTTGCCGGAGAAGACCACATGACATCCCAAAAAAAAGTTTTTGCCGCGGGGGATGCCAGGCGCGGGGCGTCTCTGGTGGTTTGGGCCATATATGAGGGCAGGCAGGCCGCGTCTGCAATTGACAGGTTCTTAAGTAAGCGTTGATATCATTCCGGAGGCACCGCGAATATCATATATTCGCAAATAGAACTCGAATTGATCCGAATCGCGCGAATTCCGGACATTTATTTTGAGATATCGATTCCGGATTCGCGTTATTCGCGCAATTGGCGGTATTAGGGCTTATTCCCATTCGAGTGATTAGTGCTCTTTTCGCAAATTCCTATTAGCATTATTCGCACTGCTTACCATTCGGGTTAAAAGAAAGCGCAAATGACCTTTTGGGATGATATGTCCGAGATGAGTCTGGGGCCGTTATCTCCAAAATCCGCAACGTGAATAACCCCCGCAAGCCGCGAAGGTTCCTCAAGCATCCTGTCGATGATGTTCTCCCTGTCTTTTATTATGCTTTCGTTGAAGACACATCCGTTCTCCCCGGGGAATAGAGCTATATAGAATATGTTGCTTTCCACAAGGTCCTGGAACATATGAGTGCCGAAAGAAAGTTCCGGTATAAGATTCCCGCTCTTGAACGCTATCTCCACAATGCAGCGGACATGGTTTATCTCATAAAAACCGACCGGGACGCCCATGGAAGGGGTCGATGTACCCCATCGGCCGGGTCCCAGTAGCATGGCGTTGCCGCGTTCTTTTATATGAGCATTGATCCTGCCGATCATGCGGGCTATCTCGTATTTGTCCTGTTGCCTGAGCGTACTGTACTTTTCAGGGTCCACATAAATAATGAACCGGAACTTTTCGGACGCGTTCCCTCCCATGAAATTCCCGCTGGAGCTCAGTAGTATGCGGTCCTTTTCCGTGCTTTCGGGCATTGAGACCGCCTGCTGGAGATCTTTTTGCTGCAGTGGCCGGCATTGGAGCAGATTTATCCTGAGCTTATCGCCCGACAGGTTGGCCGCAAACTCTATATCCACGGGGTGTTCGTACTTTTTTTCCAGTACGCCCATCAACTCCCGCATCTTTTTGGTGAAATCTCCGTTCAGCAGGAGCCCCTTAAATGTCAGGCAACCCAAGTCGTTGTCGTCCATCACCATGTTTTTCAGCTGCTGCGGAATATGACGAAACAGTTCTTCAAGTTCAACTGTTTCAAGATGGTTCGAGTTGACGTCCAGAACATCCGCTTTTCGCTGGGACAATTCCAGGGTCTCTCCGCGGCCGTGATGCGGGACCAGGTCCGGGCGGTCTAGCGAGATGATGCGCGGATGGTCGTCCTCGACCCTGTTGACCGCTCTTGTGCCCAGGCCCAGCACCAGGCGCAGCATCCCTTCTCTGGGGTCAATGCTCTTGTCCCAAACATAAGTGTTATAGGATATTCCGACGCCGGCAAGGTCCGGGAAAAAGTACGCGCCTTTGTAGGAGCCCGATACTCTCTGCACAAGCAGGGCCATCTGTTCGTCATGCGTGTCCAGCCCACGTTCCATGCGGTAGGAGAGGGCTTCCTCGCTCATCGTGCTGGCGAACACGGTCCTGACCGCCTCCTCAAAGTTCTTATATCTTTGTTCCGGTGTTCCCTGGTTGACGCAGAAGATACTTTCATATTTTCCCGCGAAGACGTTCCCGAAGCTGTCCTCAAGAAGACTGGAAGATCTGACGATGATGGGGGACTGGCCGAAATATTCCAGCATCTGCTGGAACCGTTCCTTGATCTCCAGGGGGAATTTGCCGTTCAGCATCTTTTCCCTAAGGAGTTTGGCGGAATCGAAATATCCCTCTTTTGTCTTTTGTTCCATGAACAGCTTCCACCAGCCGTTCTGGACGATATAAGCGTAGAACACGTCCGCTCCGATATAGAAAGAATCGTGCATCTCAAGCTCGGCTTTCCAGTCAAAAGAGCCGTCTTTCTGCAGTATTTTCCTTGCCAGCAGCATGCCTACCGCCTTGCCCCCGATCATGCCGGTGCCGATCAGCCGGGACTTGATCTCAAGCAGGTCTTCCAGCGAAAAATGCTGTTTGGCAAAAGCCAGCATCTTCGGGTCTTTGCCGATCATTATTCTCGCGAGCCTGTCCAGGGCCGCGGTCTTTTCATCGGAATCCTTTTCGTTCTTATAGCGTTCCGTGTCCAGAAAAAGCCGGTCCCAATAGTCCAACGCCCTCTCCGCATCCTTGCCCCTGGTGTTGGCGGCCGAGGAAAAGAGTTTCGCGGCGTCAAAACTGTTGGTGATCGGGACAAAGAGGTCTTTTTCCTGGACGTGGGGCAGGAACATGGTCGGGGAGTACCGGTTCCACACCTTGAGAGGGTGAATGTATAGCTTTTTCTTTATATTGTAAACGTCCAGAAGCAGCTGTGTGGTCTCTCTTATCCTGGCTATTGTCCGGAAGGAATGCCTGTTCCTCAGTATAGCGAAGTAGGCGATCGTGTTCAGTTCGAAAAGATAGGGGCATGTTATCTGAAAAAAATTGCCAGTCATGAGATCGCTTGCCCATGCCGATAAGAGGTCGGAAAGGCAGTCGAAAACGTAAAACACTCCCTCTCCTTCACGAGTGGCTATCTCGTGCACCTGTTTTGAGAAGGACTCGAACCCGCCGTCAGCACTCAGGTCGTAGACTTTTATGTCCGGGTGCGGGCTTATCACGGGGGCGTGCGAGGCGAATCTTATGTAAACGACCCTGCGTTTTTCCTTTAGGGCGTTCTCGGTGAACTTGTCAGCGAGATAGCTGTAGCTGATCAGGTCGTCGACCTGCCAGACGACATTATCGCCTATACGGAGCTTGTTGATCACCCCGTCCAGTCCCGGGATCCCGGTCCCCGCATCAAGAAGGCTCATATGCGGAGATTATAACATACAAAAATGTAGGAAATTGATTGATTCCTCCATTTTTGTATTGTATAATCTTTACATGGACGGCAAACACCTTTTGAAGCGCAAGGTCAGGGAGCTTTCCACGCTTTACGACGTGAGCCAATCGCTTGCCCTGTCGCTGGACATAGGCACCTCGATGCGCTCGATACTTGAGAACCTGGACTCCCACCTGGGCATGACACGCGGGACTATTACCGTGCTAAATCCTAAGACCGGGGAGATACTGATAGAGGCCGCGCACGGACTGACGGAGACAGAAAAAAAACGCGGCAAATACAAGCTCGGCGAGGGTATCACCGGCACGGTGGTGCAGACCGGCAAGGCGGCCGTGATACCAAAGATAGGCGAGGAGCCTCTTTTTCTGAACCGGACCGGCGCACGGAGGGGCGTCAACAAAAAAGACGTCTCTTTTATCTGCGTGCCCGTCAAGACCGGCAAGAGCGTGATAGGCGCGCTTTCGGTGGACAAGGTGTTCGATCCCGAGACCCCGCTGGATGAAGATGTCAGGTTCCTTTCGATCGTATCATCGATGATAGGGCAGGCCGTCAAAATGCGCCAGCTCATCCAGTCTGAAAAGGACAGGCTGATCGAGGAGAACATAAGCCTGAGAAAAGAGCTGGAGGATAAGTACAGCTTTAAGAACATAGTCGGGCGCAGCAACAGGATGAAAGAGGTCTTTGAGATGATCGCGCGCGTGGCAAAAAGCGATGCCACGGTACTGATAAGGGGCGAGTCCGGCACGGGCAAGGAACTGGTGGCCCACGCGATACACTACAACAGTCTGCGGGCTAAAAAACCTTTTATAAAGGTGAATATGGCGGCCCTTCCCGAGAACCTTATCGAATCGGAGCTGTTCGGGTATGAGAGAGGGGCGTTCACCGGTGCGTTCGAGCGCAAAGCGGGCAGGTTTGAGATGGCAGAGGGCGGGACGATATTTCTTGACGAGATCGGGGATCTAAGCGCCGCCACCCAGGTAAAACTCCTTAGGGTGATCCAGGAGCGCGAATTTGAGCGTCTGGGAGGGACCCAGTCGGTCAAGTGCAGCGTCAGGATCATTGCGGCCACCAACATAGACCTGGAAAAAGCGGTAAAGGACGGAAAATTCAGGGAGGATCTCTATTACCGTCTTAATGTGTTCCCGATATATATCCCCCCGCTTCGCGAGCGCAAGGACGACATCCTGCTTATTGCGGAACACTTTCTAGAAAAGTATTCCAGGATGAACAAACGTACCATAAAAAGGATATCCACGCCGGCTATTGATGCGCTTATGAGCTATCACTGGCCGGGAAATGTCAGGGAGCTTGAAAATACTATTGAACGCGCTGTGCTCATGTGTGAAGGAGAGGTCGTTTATGCGCA
>CAZRTO010000045.1:0-8163 GCA_964603025.1 uncultured bacterium
CGTTTTCGGTCTTTTGAATGAAATCCCCCTTTTGAACCGCCGATATATATTTAAAAGCGTGAACCTGCATAATATGATCCCGCAAAGGACAATGACCTTTAATAGCCCCAGGAAGCTTGAGCTGGACCAGCTTGCCGTCAGAGCATTGTATGATCCTGCCAGGCGTGATCTTTTGCTCCGGAGTATCCATCCGCTTGACAGGCCGGTATGTCAGGTCATGGATTCCGTAGAGCATTATCTTGGGCCTAGAGGATGCGGGACGCGTTATACTTATGTTCCCGAAAGCGTGATGATACGCCGGCTGCGTGGCGGATTGAGCAATATTGTCCAAAAAGGAATGCTTGAGTATGACAGGGTCCACAAAGACAGGCGCGGACATTTCTTTGACCTGCATCTCGGCGGAAGTTTTCCTGCAGGGCAGGATGACGCGGTCCTTTGCGTTTCGCATTATACTGCCAACCGATGGGCGGCTGAAGACAGATTAAAAATAGTGGAAGATGTAGTCTCTGAGGATGTTGATCATGTTGATCCCGCTATGAGGCTTTTCTCTTCCAATAACTATGACGGCGGCGTTGTTCCTGATATCCCCATTGAGGATATAGACTTAATCGCGGTTGTCGACAGGGCCGATGAACAACTGGAGGCCCTCGCTGCTACAGCTCCGACGCGCCTGATACAACAGATCAAACGGAAACTCTTTCCAGTATCTTGTTCCGCGTCGGACAACAGCATCAATTTGTTCTCCTTTGCCGGTAGTATTTTGTCCGAAATGGGCTGCCGGCCGGACAATCGGGAATATTTACTCAAAGATCCTTCAATCGTATTGTTCTGGGAAATACAAAAGTTCTGTGCTTTTCCTGATGTCGACAGCTGGCATGCCACCAGGGATCTGCCTCATAGTGTGGAGGCAATACGCAATGTTATAAGCGCGGACCCGGAACTGTGGGGTAAAACGGGGCCCGGTTATTACGACCCGTTGGGCATAATAAATTATGTGATGCGGAACGGCGAACACAACGGCCAAAAAAAACCTCAAAATAGACCGTTTTCATGAAATTATCCAGACAATATGTCGATATAATTCTGTAAGCATTTTATTAGAAAGAGAATCTATTTTATGTCATCTTCCGTCGGCTCCGCGATGCTGAACACAACAAGAGCGCAGATAATCCGGACTTCCGGCCTTATGGGCATGAAGAGGTCGGTTGCCGATGCAATAATCAAGCCGCAAAGAACATATTCTTTCTCCATTCCGGTGCGGATGGATTCCGGTGCGGACTGGGGTTTTGATGCGTACAGGGTAAGGCACAGTACTCTCAGAGGGGCCGGAAAGGGTGGGATCAGATTCGCTCTTGATGTCGACAAAGATGAAGTGACGGCGCTCGCGACCATGATGACGCTAAAAACCGCGGTCGTGGGGCTTCCCTTAGGCGGAGGCAAAGGCGGGGTCAGGATAGATTATGGCGTAGTCGATGAAAAAACTTCAAATATCATGGGCGAGGACAGGAAGGCGACAGAGTCCCTCGGTTATATTTCCAGATCAGGACTTGTTACAAGGGCTTTTTCCGATCTGAATGATATTGAGGAGTTTGGTCTTGGCAAATATGAAGAGCTGTTTGCCGGCAGAAAAGAAAAATTGTTCAAAGCGCTGCGCGATTGCCTGTCGCCCGGACGGCTCTCAGACAGAGAGCTTTCTCTGATCAGCAGAGGTTTTGTGGATGGGATGCTTGACCTGGACCCGGATTCGCTCGGTCCTTTTGTTGATGTCCCGGCTCCCGACATGAACACTAATGCCAGAGTAATGTCCTGGATGACGGATCAGTTCCTGCGCAGACACATTATTGAACAGAGAAAGTTCGCGGATGACAGCCTTTTTATAGAGCTCAGCAGGCTTTATGGATATGGTTCCGGCAATCCCGTCGAAACTCCTTATCTTGACCTGTACTGGAACCTTATATCCAGGGAACTTGCTTCCGGAAGGATAAACAAACAGAGTATAGAGATCGCTGCGTTCACCGGGAAACCGATCGAGCTTGGCGGTTCTCTCGGAAGGGACAAAGCTACCGGTCAGGGCGTATTCTATGTAATGGAAGAGATGCTGCGCCATGAAGGGGTCTCGATCCCCGGTTCTCGTCTAGTGGTCCAGGGGTACGGGAATGTCGGCGGGCATACCGCAAGAATATTTAACAGGGCAGGATCAAGGATAGTTGCCGTGAGCGATCTGTGGGGCGGATTATTCAATCCGGAAGGTATAGATCTCGGGACTTTGGACAGCTATCTTAACGAAGAAAGAGGATCTGGACGTCAGGGGAAAGTATCTGAATCAGGATTGGGCGATCCTATTACCAATGAAGACATTATATCAATGCCCAGATCGGAAGCGGACGTTATGATCCTTGCCGCTGCCGGTGATGTTATTACTGAGAAGAATGCGGGATCGGTACAGGTCCCGATATTAGGGGAGGGAGCGAATTGCCCTATCAATGAAGAGGGAGATGCCATACTCGCGGCGAAAGGGATAAAAAGATCTCCTGGTGAACTTACCAATGCAGGCGGCGTGATCGTTTCGGGATATGAAGGGATACAGAATCTGACAACTGAGAGATGGAATTTGGGTATGGTGGACCGAATGCTT
The DNA here is from genome assembly GCA_964603025.1 of uncultured bacterium. Classification (GTDB taxonomy): domain Bacteria; phylum Margulisbacteria; class WOR-1; order JAKLHX01; family JAKLHX01; genus CALFCX01. The sequence continues at coordinate 2,636 of CAZRTO010000045.1, forward strand.
GAGGGAAGGATAAAAACAGCCGCCCGCAGGGTGCTGGATATCAGCGAGGAATATGATGTGGACTGGCGGACCGCTACCAGCATGCTTGCGCTGAAAAGGCTTGCGGATGCGGCAGTTGCTTCGTATAGGACCACCGCGGGAATAAGTCTAGGAGGCCGGTCTCCCTACAAGAACTACAGCCGTGTTTACAGGGAGCCTGAGACATTGTCCCAGATGAACCAGATGGTGGCGGAAAACAACTTTTCTAGACTAGTAGAGGCTGTAAACAAAAAGAAAGATGAAGAGATATCTAAGATATCCTCCGATGTGCTTGCAAAAGCCGCACTGTCAGATGCAACCCGTCCATTTGTTGTCCTTGTAACGGGTCCCGCAAGTTCGGGCAAGCAGTATTTTGCAAGAAAACTTGCCGAAGGGCTTTCTGTTAGGAGCAGCGTCCACCTGATAAACCTTGACACCAGCGGAATAGACGGATTGTTTCAGCATATTTCTTCCAGTGCGATCGGTTCGGATATTGTTGTGGCAGAAGGAGACCTGGCCCTATCTGAAAAAGTAAGAGCTGCTTTTGAACCCGAAAACAGTTATGGGGTGTTTGTGAATAAAGCTCCTTCAATGCTCTTGCAGGGCAACAGAATGCTCATGTCAAGCGACCTGCGGCTTGTTGCGGAGATCCTTGACAGGGAGCAGCGCACAGGAGATGAGGCTATCTCTGTCATCAGGAGCTGGCCTTCCGAGAGAAGCAGGCAGATGGAAGAGGTGTACAGCACGTGGGGGAATGCAGACGTTACGTTCAACAGCTATCTTCCGTATGAACTGGCGGTATTCAAATCCCTTATCGGGGACAAACTGACGGATGCCCTTAGCCAGGCTCGCGTAGCTTCAGACCTACATTCAATATCTATCATAAACAGGCTATTCAAGATGTTCGAAGGCGTAAAGGCCGTTCCTATTTCCGAGATAGGCCGCGGCACACCGCTCGATCAGTTCGCGGGCAAAGAAATACTTTTCAATGATCCTGTTGTGATACCCAGGTCATCTGAAACATAAAGCAAAAGTTGTATAATTATTCCGTGAGATATTCAAGACCTGTCTTGGCTTTTATATGTGCGATTTTTTTATCATCTTTGGCTTATTCGGGCGTATCCATCTGCCAAAAATATCCGGCTCCGCAGGTGAAGGGCCCCGGACCTCTCCCATATAACTATAGGATCATTGACGGTCATATACATGCCGGAGGACATCCTCTGGGGCCGGTGGATGATTTCGGCAATACTGAGGAGGAGGCCCTCTCGGTATTGGCGTACTTGAGAGCACAGGGCGTTGTGACTGTCATAGACCTTGAGAACACAAAAAGAGTGCAGGAAAGATATAAGAAGCTGCTTTCAGAGTCTGGCATGAAAAGGCTGCATGTTCCCATGAGCGCTTCAAAAATGCCTGACAAGGACCAATGGGCCGCCATAAAGAAGGCCATGGAAGCGCCTGTATATATCCACTGCAAATGGGGGGCCGACAGGACAGGGGCCGTGATCGCGAAATATCTTGTCGAAGAGAAAGGCTATTCTCCGGAAGAGGCTTATAACGCCGTCATAAGCGGCGGTTCTCACGCGGGTGCCTGGGGAGGGCTTAAAACGACTGAGCCTTATCGCCGCCTTATCAGGTATTTCTGGCCAGAGTATTGAAATCAGTTCCCCGATCTTTCGATAATAATGTGTACGCGCAAATGCTTATATATTCTACAAAAATATCAGGATATCTCGCAGGCAAGGTATGGTATCCCTCACGTGTGATATCTGAAACTGCAACACGCCGGACGGATGCGCGCCGCGGTTTTCTTTCCAAGTCGTCTTTGATCGAGCTGGTGGGCGATGCTGCTCGAGATCCAATGCCGGAGATCAGGTCGCGGTTTATTGCCAGGCCGGATGAAACAGCAGGAAAAATAATAGAAACACTCTCTAACCCGTGGCTGAGGGATAGCGCTGGGGCGATACTCAGGGATCTTTGCCTTATCGACAGGGATACTGTCGTTTCGTGCTTAGCCGGGTCCCTCAGGGAAAAACTCTACGGCAGCTATGCCGGATATGTGCTGTATACGATAGCTCTTGATGATCCGGCCGCCGTAATAAGGACGGTAACCGCCTCTTTGAGAACCCCATCTTACGTCAAAGAGGCATCGTCATTATTGCTTGCCGTATCCAATTTTGAGCCCGATATCGTTGCCAGGAAGCTGCTAACCTGTTTGTCTGATCCAAGGAGAAGCCTCGTCGCATCCGGCCTTCTTAAAAATATGTCCGGATTTTCCCCATATCACAGAATGGTCATCGGAAGTAAGATGACCGACTTTATCGTCGAGGATGACTTATTTCCTCATATCATCTCGATCTTGGTGGATATATGGACAAGTGCTCCTGACCATGACCTGCATGCCCGCAGCATAGGAGAATATATGTTCCCCATGATGGAGCCTTTCGGCAAAGCGCTGTGTTCGGAGCGTAAAAGAGCCGCCGCGGTCAGGATGCTTTCCGAGCTCGGCAAATATTTTCCTCAGCCGATAAGAAGGTTCGCCGCGCATCTTGAGAAGATAAACTCCGGGGATGCCGCTGTTTGCCGGGCTGTCAGCGAGATCGTATCGTCAGCGGATGTAAATTGCGGCTAGCATAAGAATTTTTCTCGTCCCATGCTATAATCTTTCCATGCAAAGGATCGAAAATGGGGATCTGCTTTATTATAAGTGGGCCGTGGATGATCCCGACTGCGTATTGCTCCTTGTTCACGGTATGGGGGCGCACTCCGGAAGATGGCAGTTCCTTGCGGATTGGTTCCTGAAAAAGAACATTTCCTCTTATTCTATAGAGCTCAAAGGCTTCGGTGAGACGGCCTGTCTAAAAGGGCATATCGACTCCCTTGATATTTATTACGCGGATATTTCGCGTTTATCCCAAATAATAAGGTCCGAGAACCCCGGGAAGAAGATAGTTCTATCTGGAGAGAGCATGGGAGGACTCATATGTTTTGAGTTCTTTCTAAAGTACGGCGGGGACGCCGACGCGCTCATATGTTTTTCTCCGGCTTTTGCCAACAACATGAAGCTGGACTTTCCCGGCGTGATACTTCCATTGCTTTACAATCCCAAAAAACAGAACGCTATGCCTTTTACATCGGACATGTGTACAAGCGACAAGGAATATCAGAAAGTAATGGACGCAGACCCTCGCGAGCACAGGTTTGCGACATCGTCCCTTCTTTTGCAGATCCTTTTCGCGCAAATGCGCTCGACGCTGTTTGCGAACAAGATAGAGAAGCCGGTGCTTTTTATGCTCGCAGGGGACGACAAGGACCTTCTGGTCAACCCAAAAGCGGCCAAGGCCGTCTTTAAGCGCATGAAAGGCGATAATAAGAAGCTGATACAGTATCCGGACATGCTGCATGCGCTGTCGATAGAGAAGGGGCGAGAAAAAGTTTTTCAGGATATGTATAGTTGGATAACGGAGGGGCGGGTTTAAAACCCGCCCGTACAGTATCAATTGGCATGAAGAAGTATATATTAGCAATAGATCAGGGCACTACCGGCAGCCGTGCGATCGTTTACGACAAAAACGGGAATAAAATAGCCAGTTCATACCACGAATTTCCACAATATTTCCCGAAACCGGGCTGGGTGGAACATGATCCGGAAGAGATTTGGGACAGCGTAAATAAGTCGATACAAAAAGTACTCCAGAAGGTGGATCCTGGGCGCATTGCCGCGATCGGCATAACCAACCAGCGCGAAACAACCGTTCTTTGGGACAAGAACACCGGCAAGCCGCTCCACAACGCGATAGTCTGGCAGTGCAGGCGTACCGCGGGCAGATGCGATCAGATCAAGAAAAACAAGAAATTAACAGCGTATATCAAGCGTACAACGGGACTCCCTGTAGACGCGTATTTTTCAGCGACGAAGATCGAATGGATATTGAAAAGCGCTGAAGCGCTGAAGGCTGAAGAGCTGAAGTTTGGGACGACAGATTCGTGGGTTTTATGGAAATTGACGGGCGGCAAAGTGCATGCAACTGATTATACGAATGCGTCAAGAACGATGTTGTTTGATATTAAGAAGAAACAGTGGGATAAGAGATTGTTGAGGTCATTCAGGATATCTGGATCGATCTTGCCTCAGGTCAAAAGATCGAGCGGGGTGTTTGGAAAGACCGTTAAGATAGGCAGATTGCCGGCGGGCATCCCGATAGCGGGAATTGCCGGCGATCAGCAGGCAGCGCTCTTTGGACAAACGTGCTTTAACCCGGGCGAGATAAAGAATACTTATGGGACCGGCTGTTTTATGTTGCTCAACACCGGGAAGAAGTTCATGATATCAAAAGCGGGTCTAATAACGACGCTTGCTTGCGACAGTGCAGGCAAACCGATTTACGCGCTTGAAGGCGCGATATTCATTGCCGGAGCCGCCGTACAATGGCTCAGGGACGGTTTGAAGATAATAAGCAGATCCAGGGAAGCCGACATAATGTCCCTTTCGCTAAAGGATAATGAAGGCGTCTATTTTGTACCTGCGTTCGTCGGTCTGGGAGCCCCTTACTGGGACCAGAATGCAAGGGGAATAATAACCGGACTCACCAGAGGGACAAAACGCGAGCATCTGGCAAGAGCTGCCAATGAAGCCATGTGCTATCAGACAAAAGATGTTCTTCTTGCAATGCAGAAGGATTCCGGCATAAAGATCAAGTCGTTAAAAATAGACGGCGGCGCGGCTGCAAGCGATTTTATATGCCAGTTCCAGGCGGATATCCTGGGTATAAGCGTTGTGCGGCCGAAAGTGATCGAGACCACATCGCTCGGCGCCGCCTATCTTGCCGGGCTTGCCGTGGGATTGTGGAAGAGCGCCGCTCAGATAAGGAAATGTTGGCGCAAGGACAGGGTGTTTGCTGCCAAGATGGATGCTCGAATATCCGGCAAGAGATATGAGGGATGGATCGATTCCGTAAAAAGAACCCTTTCTAAATGAACAGATCTTACGACGTTTTGATCATCGGTGGCGGAGTAGTAGGCACGGCTGTTGCCCGCGAGCTGTCCAGGTATCACCTCAGAATAGCGCTTCTTGAGAAAGAAACAGAGCTCGCCTTTGGCGTTTCAAAATCCAACAGCGGGATCGTTCATCCCGGCACCCAGAATCCTTCAAAATCATTAAAAGGCAAATTATGCGTGCAGGGCAACCGCCTGATTAAAAAGATGTCGAAAGAGCTCGGTGTCGATTATAAGGAGGTAGGGGAGCTGATCGTTATTTTTGACGATGCGGACATGACCCGGCTTCTTGAAATAAAGTCAGAGGCTGAAAAACTGGGCGTTAAAGGGATAAAGATCGTCGATACTGAGTGGCTTAAAAAGAACGAGCCCAACCTGTCGGAGAAAGCGGTATCGGCTCTTTACGCACCAACAGCAGGTATCATCAGCCCATACCGCTGGGCATATGATCTGGCCGAGAATGCAGCGGCGAACGGGGTGGAGATATATACAGGTACCAGGGTGGTAGGGATTGA
>CAZRTO010000045.1:8263-10959 GCA_964603025.1 uncultured bacterium
GGCGAAGAATTCCTTCTGGACAAAAAGAAGGAACATCTGTCCAATCATTTATTATTCCCGCTGCCTTCAAAGACCTCTAAGGGCGTTCTTGTCATAAAAACCTCCGACGGCAACCCCATGATAGGGCCCACGGCCGAAGATGTTGACGACAAGAATGATCTTTCAACAACCCCCGAAGGTCTTGAGAAAGTCCTGAGCGGCGTAAGGAAGATGATCCCGTCCATAGATGAAGGTGATGTTATCGCTTATTTTGCGGGGCTTAGGCCGGTAGCTGGTGATGATTTCATAATAAGGCATGAGGATAAGGCCCCCGGGTTCATAAATGTGGCCGGTATCCAGTCCCCGGGGCTTACCGCTTCTCCGGCGATCGCGCTGATGGTGGCGGATATATTAAGAAATAACGGTTTGCGCCTCAGAAAGAAGTGGCTTTTCAAAAAACACCGACCAAAGACAGTGCATCTGTTTGCCATTCCTTTTTCTAAGACCAAGCAGCTCATCGAAAAAGACAGTTCCTACGGAGATATAGTTTGCAGGTGCGAAATGGTATCCGCAAAGGAGATAAAAGACGCGGTAAAACGCGGAGCCAAAACGCTTGACGGCATAAAGTTCCGCACGCGCGCGCAGGCGGGGCGCTGCCACGGGGGTTTCTGCACGATGCGCATAGCAAAGATCATGGCGCAGGAGATGGGCGTCCCTCTGACGGAAGTGACAAAACGGGGCAAAGGGTCGGAGATAATATTGGGGGAGAGGAATATGGAGGGGCGGGTTTTGAACCCGCCCGTACGTGATTTATGATAATTCGTGATCTTGTCATAATCGGAGGCGGTCCGGCGGGGATTGCCGCTGCGGTGTCTGCCTATGAAAGCGGCGTGAAGGATATCCTTATCCTGGAGCGGGACCAGTATCTTGGCGGGATACTCAATCAGTGCATACACACCGGATTCGGCCTGGAACATTACAAGGAGCTTTTGACAGGGCCGGAGTACGCACAAAGAGCTATAGAGGATGTTAAAAGGCTTCCTATAGAGATAAGTCTTAGATCGTTCGTTGTCAGTCTCAATAAAGAAAAAGAGATCACATATCTCAAGCCAGGGCACCTTGAACACATAAAAGCCAAAGCTGTCATCATGGCTACGGGCTGCCGGGAGCGCACCCGTGAGATGGCGCATATCCCTGGCACAAGGCCCGCCGGCATATATCCCGCAGGGCTTGCTCAGAAGATGATAAACATTGAAGGACTACTTCCTGGACGGGAAGTCGTTGTTGTCGGGTCGGGTGACATAGGCCTTATAATGGCAAGGCGCTTTACTTTGGAAGGCGCAAAAGTCAAAGCGGTCATCGAGCTGAGCGACGTGTCTAAAGGATTGACCAGGAATATGGTGCAGTGCATCGAAGATTTTGATATCCCGGTTTATTTCAGGCATAAAATATCGCGCATTCACGGCCGGGACAGGGTGGAGAAAGTGGATATTATAAAAGTCGACGATTCTTTGAAGGAGCTTCCGGGAACAGAGTTCAGCATAGATTGCGATACTATACTTATGTCGATCGGGCTGATCCCGGAGAACGAATTGATAGAGGCTGCCGGTGCTCTCATCGACAAGAAGACCAATTCCCCTGTTTCCGACGGGTTGAACAAGACCACTATTTCCGGAGTCTTTGCCTGCGGTAATTGCTTTAAGGTCTACGACATAGTAGATTCGGTGACAAAAGACAGTATTTTAGCCGGAAAAATGGCGGGGGAATACCTCACCCCGGCCTTCGGCCACCCCTCTCCACGAAGTGGAGAGGGGAAAGCCCGATGCAAATCGGGCAGGGGTGAGGCGGAGGAGCTACATGATTAAATCTCTGACCTGTATCGAATGCCCAAAGGGCTGCAGAATAAACGTTGATCTGGACGGTGAAAAGATCAATTCGATCACGGGATTTCAATGCAAAAAAGGCGAAGCGTACGCCAAAGAAGAGGTCCTTGACCCAAAACGCATACTCACGTCTTCAGTCCTTACAGAGGGGCTGGAACTAAAAATGATCCCTGTTAGAACAAGCAAGCCCATCCCCAAATCAAAGCTTATGGAAGCTATGGAAGAGGTCAAAAAAATAAGATTAACGCACCCGGTCAAAGCGGGGGATGCGGTCATAAAAGACTTTGTTGTGCCGGGCATCGATCTGCTGACTACCAGGGGGACGGTCTAGCGCCCCGTTGTGAAATCCCGCGACAGAGTGGCCGATATAATCATATGACAACCCAGCGTCTCGGAGGAACAATAAAGCCAACTCCGGCTTTTACGCGTTCATGCGGATTGTGGAGGTTCGCAGACAATGATTTGAACGGCAGATTAAAGGCTTTGAATGGCATTGCCGAAAAGAGAGATCTATTGGCCGGGCATTTCAAAGCGTTGGATATGGGATCGGCCAATGACATGGCAGTCCATTGTCTGGAACAAATGTCGGCTCGCAAAAGTCAACAGTTAAAAGAGCTGACCGCAGAGACGCTGCCCGACATCATGGATGATGTGCATGCCGATAATCATGGCAGGGTCAAAGGTCTTCCGTTCATTTTTGCCGCAGGCAGGATCTATGCTGCGTCGGAGGACACTTCTCTTGACCGGCTGATAGGCCTTGCTTTCCGTTTGAACGCTTATGATGACAGGATCTTTCCGGGCATTCTGCAATTCGTTCCGGTTGAAAGCGACCCC
>CAZRTO010000046.1:0-10474 GCA_964603025.1 uncultured bacterium
AAAACTTGCATTGAAGTTATCTTCTTGTGCGCTGGGGCCTCTCGAGTATATCTATCCTGACCCGTACTATCCCCTGTCCGATAAGGCCTATCGATTCCGCGGCGGCCCTGGAAAGGTCGATTATCCGTCCCGCTATGTACGGTCCGCGGTCGGTTATCCTGACAAGCACGCTTTTATTATTGTCGAGCCTGGTAACAAGCACCTCGGTGCCGAACGGGAGTGTTTTGTGCGCCGCGGTGAACTCGTTCATGTCATAGCGTTCTCCGCTCGCGGCCGTGCGTCCGTGAAAAAAGCCTCCGTACCATGAAGCGATCCCGTACTGCGTGAAAACGCTCCTGGCGGTCTCCACGGAGAACGGGTCGGCGCCGAAAGCGCTCCTCATCCTGTTGGCCCGATCGAGCGTTGCCGACCAATAGTCGCTGCCGGTCGCCGGATCTTCTTCCCTGCGGACCAGGGACAATACCGAACTCCCGAGCTTGATGCCGTATTCGTTGTTCCTGTTGATCGCGGGCCTTATATCCTCTCCCCCCAGACCTTTGGATATCTCTTCTTCCATCACAAGCGCGATCTCTCTGGCCGTGTCATAAGCTGACAGATCGGGGTCCGTCTGGGATATCCTCATCACCACCCTGCCGTCCACCACGACCTCGGCCTTGTCGCCCCATTTGCTTTTGCGGACCTCGATATCGTGGCCGCGGAGCCTTTCCGCGCGTATCACTTCGTCGATGGAGGCCTGCGGCAGCAGAGGCTCTCCAAACGACCACCTCAACCGGTTGGCCCAATTGTAGGCGATGAGAAGAGGAGGCATATAAGTATTGCGGGTGTCGTCGGGCTCGACAGAAAGCACTTCCACGCTGCATATAAATACCGAGGCCCCTTTTTCGGTAGATACCGGCTCGGCTGAACCGGCACAAATGCCGCGGTCAAGCAGCATATTTATGGCCGACACGGCTTTTTCCACCCTGTCGAACGCCTGTTCGCCCGCGGAAGAAGGGGCGTAAAGACGCAAAGACACCTTGCCGTTGATCATAACGGCCGCGGCTTCCCTGTTTGTCCTGCCGAAAACGCGTACCGGCTGCACATCAAAATGTCCGGCGCCGGACACGCCGGTCAACAGAAAAAATAACAGTAGAAGAGACAAATGTTTTTTCATGACAGAGGATCTTTTATTTGGAAGAGGCCAGCAGACAGACTGACTGAGCGGATATCGCCTTTCCCTGCCCTACATACCCGAGTCTGTCCTCGGTCTTGGCCTTTACATTAACGCTCGAGGGCGGTAATTTCAGTGTCCTGGCGATCAGAGAAGCCATCAGATGTGTATAGGGAGCAAGCCTGGGCTTCTGGGCTATTACGATCGAGTCTATATTGACTATCCGGCACTTCTTCTTTTTTATAAGCACACGTACTGTATCAAGCAGCTCAATACTGGATATATCCTTATATTTGGGATCTCCGGTCGGGAAATGTCCTCCTATATCCCCCAGGGCCGCGGCACCGAGGATAGAATCTATTATCGCGTGCGTCAGAACGTCCGCGTCTGAATATCCGGCAAGGCCTTTCTTAAAAGGCACCCTCACGCCGCCAAGCACGAGCCGCCGGCCTTTTACCAGTTTGTGCACGTCCCAGCCTATTCCTACGCGCATATCACCCTCGCGAATTTTCTCTTGCCCACGCTCAAAAGTTTTTCCGCGGACAAGTCGACAAGCATGTTCTCATCGGCCACTTTTTCTTCATCCAGCTTAACTCCGCCGCCCTTTATCATCCTTTTTGCTTCGCTCACCGAATCGAGCAGCCCCGAAGCGGCTATCAGCTTTGCCACCTGGATCTTTCCCTGGGGAGCAAGCTCCTTCGGGATCTTGACGAGCGGAATGTTGCCCGGAAGTTTGTTGTCCTTGAAAACGGCATCGAATTCTTCCTCGGCTTTTAGCGCCGCCGCTTCTCCGCAGAACCGGGAAACAAATAGCCTGGCCAGACGGCTTTTGGCTTTTTTGGGATGCAGACTGCCGTCTTTGAGACCTTTTTCTATTTCTTTCAGCTCCTCTTCGCTGACATCCGTTAGAAGCAGGTAATACTTAAGCATCAGCCCGTCGGGTATGGACATGGTCTTTCCGTAAATATCTTTTGGAGTATCGGTAAAACCGATGTAATTGCCGTAGCTCTTGCTCATCTTGAGCGTGCCGTCGGTCCCCTCGAGAAGCGGCAGGGTGATGATCGTCTGCTGCTGCCTGCCGTAAGCTTTTTGCAGTTCCCTGCCCACAAGAAGGTTGAATATCTGGTCATGCCCGCCCAGCTCCACGTCGGCGTCAAGCTCAACGGAATCATAACCCTGCATAAGAGGATAAAGAAATTCCACTATGCTTATCTCTCTGTTGTTCCTGAACCTTTCCTTAAAATCCGCCCTCTCCAGCATTCTGGCCACCGTATACTGGCTCATGAGCTTCATGACCGAGACAAGGTCCATCTTTGACAGCCACGAACTGTTGTAAACTACCTTGGTCCTTTTGGGATCAAGCACCTTGAATATCTGCGCCTTATAGGTCCTGGCGTTCTTTTCAACCTCTTCCCTGCTCAGCGGCTTTCTGGTCTCGCTCTTTCCTGACGGGTCCCCTATCATCCCGGTAAAATCGCCTATAAGGAATATGACTTCGTGCCCCAGGTCCTGGAACGCCTTGAGCTTGCGCAGGACCACCAGATGCCCGAGATGCAGATCGGGAGCAGAAGGATCCGCGCCGAATTTGACCTTTAGCTTTTTGCCGCTTGAGAGTTTTTTGCGCAGGTCTTCCTCGCCCACGAAATCAGCGGCCCCTTTTTTCAGCAGTGCTATCTGGGAAGATATGTCCATTTTATTTGGCGCCCATCTGTTTGAGCACTTCTCTGACAGCCCTTACGGGAATACGGTCGCTTATGACAACGGACCCGACCGACCGCGGAAGCACAAAAAGGACCTTGCCGTCCCTTACCTTTTTGTCAAGTATCAGCTTGGCGATGATATCTTCGGCCTCCAGCCCTTTTAGCGTGACCGGCAGTCCCGCGGCGCTGACAAGAGTTTCGAGCCTCTTTACGGCATCGGTTCTGCACAACTTCATTTTTAAGGCTATATTGGCCGCGGCGACCATTCCGACAGCTACGGCCTGGCCGTGAGATATCCCCTTATAGTCCTTCAGGGTTTCCGCCGCGTGGCCTATGGTGTGCCCAAAATTGAGCACCATCCTGGGGCCTTTTGTCTCTTTTTCGTCGCTTGCCACTACCGACGACTTGATGGCCGCCGAGGAAGCGACTATGCGCTCCCAGACGGCCAGGAGCTGCTTGAACTCTTTAGGGTCCGTAAGCCTGGGATTCCTGATCCCGACAAGCTGCTTTTCCAGGAAAGAGAACAGCGACGGATCTTTTATCATGCCGTATTTGATCACTTCGGCAAGACCGTTCCTGATCTCCTGAGCCGGAAGGGTTATCAGCGCCGACACGTCGGAAAATACCAGCCGCGGCTGGTGAAAAGCCCCGACTATGTTCTTGGCCTCCTCCAGATTGACGGCGGTTTTCCCCCCGATACTGGCATCCACCTGGGATAGAAGAGTGGTCGGGACCTGGACAAAGTTAACGCCGCGCATATAAGTGGCGGCGATGAATCCGGCAAGATCCCCTATGACCCCGCCGCCCAGAGAGGCAATAGTACAATCCCTGTGGACCTTGAGATCGAGCAGTTTGGCGTAGAGTTTTTTGGCCATATCCATGGATTTGGCTCTCTCGCCCGAAGGAACGACGATAATATCCGATCTGAACCCCGACGACCGAAGCGAATGTTTCACCACGGCCCCGTAAATGCGCGATACCGTCTTGTCGGATATTACGATCACGCGGCCCTTGAGACCAGCGGAAGAGATATGCCTGCCGAGCGCGGGAAGTATGCCCTGTCCCACGATGATCTCGCTGCTTATGTTCTTAAGGGGCAGACGGATCCTTTTCATACTACAAAATTATAGCACGGGCGGGTCTAGATATCGGTTATGGCCGCCGTTACGCCGGCAACGCTGAGCCGGTCCGTGTCAACGGCCCGGTCGCAGACCGACCGGTACAAAGCCTCTCTGTCTTTCATCATTCTTCTTATCTTTTTCAGCCTCTCCCCCGTATCCGATATGTCCAGCAGAGGACGCTGCTTTAGTTTCCCCAGACGCGCGTTCACGGCATCAGGGGAAGCTTTGAGCCATACGACGGTGCCGGCCTTTTTTAGCAGAGCCCTGTTCTCCGGACGCAATACTATCCCGCCGCCGCATGAAACAACAAGGCCTTTTTTGCCTTTCAAGGACCTGAGGGCTTTGGTTTCAAGGCCCCTAAAATGGGCCTCGCCGCTCTCACGGAATATGGTCCGTATCTTTTTTCGCGCCTTCTTCTCTATAAGCGCATCGGTGGAGACATATTTCTTTTTGAGTTTTCTGGCGAGCGCTCGGCCTACTGCTGTCTTTCCGGTGGCCATAAAACCGATGAGGATGATGTTGACGTTCTTTTTTTGCACCCCTAAAATATCCAATCCACCTTACTCCTTACTCCTAACTACTTACTCCTTAATCTGCCCCCGGCGTGATTCGAACACGCGGCCTGCGGTTTAGGAAACCGTCGCTCTATCCATCTGAGCTACGGGGGCACATGAAGACAACATGATAATTTTACATTAGTTTGGATATCCTATGCAAGTTTAAAGCCGAGCAGGACGATAAAAGTACATAGAAGGAGAGCAAAACAGATGACCGAAAACATACATGTGCCCAAGGAAAAATTCCTCATAGATTACTTTGAGAAGAAAAAAAGCCCCAAAGAGGCAGAGCACGAACATAAAAGGTTCGATGACATATTGAATAAGATCCAGCTAAAAGTGGACAAAAAGGACCTTGAGAGCCTGTCTTCAATGCAGCCCGCAGAAGCCGACGCCAAGATAGATTCGCTCACCCCTTCTGAGACGGCGGCGGTAGTAAAAGAGACCGTCGAAAAGCTCCGTTCGGAGAACTCCTAAAATGAGACTAATACGTGAAAAATACGTAAAATACCTTGAAGTCCTCGGCAACGAGGAAAGGATGAAGATCCTGGAGCTCCTGTCTAAAAAAGAAATGAGCGTGCAGGAGATAAACGGGCATTTCTATGCTTCGCAGCCCACCATCTCCTATCATCTCTCGATGCTGAAGAGCATAGGGTTCATCTCCTGCAGAAAAAGCGGGAAATACATGTATTATTCTTTCGAAACAGAAAAAGCGAAAAAATACCTGAGATCTTTTGTCAGGGATTTCGCGTATTCACTGGAAGAGATCAAAAGAAGATAAACCGTCCGGGCGGGTCACTCCGGATATCTTACTCCTTCAACATCCTCAATATATCGTCTGACAGCCGAGGATATCACCTCTTTTACGTCGGCGTACTGCCTGGCAAACCTGGGCACTTTTCCAAGAGTAAGCCCTATAACATCGTTGATGACAAGCACCTGTCCGTCGCAATGGGGTCCGGAACCTATACCGATAGTCGGCACCGACAAACAGCGGCTAACGCGGTCCGCCGCCGACCTTTCCACGAGTTCGAGGACCAGAGAGAAAATACCGGTCTTTTCAAGGGCCTGTGCATCGGACAGCAGCATCTCCGCGGCGGAGCCCGTTTTGCCCTTGACGCAAGGGGCAGGATCAGACTGAGGAGTATAGCCTATGTGCCCCATGACCGGTATTCCGCGCGCGACAAGCCCTTTTATGATATCGCAATGCAAAACACCCTCGATCTTTACCGCCTCGGCGCCGGCTTCGACAAGAGCGGAAGCGTCGTTGAACGCCGTGTCTTCCGAGACAAACGACTTGAGAGGCATATCACAGACAAGCAGGGAATTCTTCACTCCCCTTCGCACCGCGCCCAGATGATGCAGCATATCCTCGAGGGTGACCGGCAGCGTGTTGTCGTAACCGAGCACGGCGTTGCCGACCGAATCTCCGACCAGCACTATGTCAACCCCGGCCGCGTCGACAAGGGAAGCGACTGTGGCATCGTAAGCCGTCAGACAGGTTATTTTTTTGCCGTCGGACTTTTTAGCTTGCAGTGAGCGGATAGTTACCCTGGACATTACTTTTTCTTCCGCAGATGAAAGGGAAACTTGATCTTTCTGTCGTCAGGCTTGTAGAGCTCGAACAGACGTTCTTCAAGCTGTTCTTTTGTCAGGTCGCTGCTCAGACACCCGTTCTCAGCCACTGAGATCGCCCCGGTCTGCTCCGACACCACCACGACAAGCGCGTCCGATTGTTCGCTCATGCCCATGGCCGCGCGGTGCCTTGTGCCAAGCCTCCGGTCGATAAAACGGCTCTCGGACAACGGCAGAAGACAACCGGCCGCGAGTATCCGGCCGCCCTGCACTATTATGGCGCCGTCGTGAAGGGGTGTGCCCTTTGTCAGTATGGTGATCAGCAATTCCTCGGATACGGGAGCGTCTATCTTGACCCCGGATTCCAGAAATTCGTTCAGCCCGGTGCTCCTCTCAAGAACGATGAGCCCGCCTATCTTCTCATCGGCGCATTTTTCTACCGCGTCTATTATCTGTCTGACTATGGCCGAATTCTTGGGAACAAAAGAAATACCGAGCCTGGAAAATATCCTGCCCCGGCCCAGCCTTTCAAGCGCCCTGCGCAGCTCAGGCTGGAAGACTATCACGACAACTATGAGTATTACCGTTACGAACCTGTCCATGAGCCAGTTGAGGGTGCGCAACCCTAGCTGTTGCGCCGCTATGTACACGAAGAAGAGCACAAGCAGGCCTTTGAGCAGCTGCATTCCGGCAGTGCCCTTGAACCACACGAAGATCTGGTAGAAAAGCACCGCCACGATGAGCACATCGAGCAAGTCCACCCAGCTTATGCCAAAAGGAAAGTTCACAGGTCGTTCCTTGCTATATCTTCTTTGGTCTCTCTGCGCACGGCAAGCCTTGCCCTGCCGTTATTTACGATAACCATGGCCGGCCTCGCGATCCTGTTGTAGTTGCTGGCCATCGAGTAATTATAAGCGCCCGTCGAGGCAACGGCAACGATATCCCCCTTCACAAGAGGAGGAAGCTTGATATCCTTTGCCACCACATCACCTGACTCACAGGCCCTGCCTGCCAGAGTAACAACGGCGGTATTTAGGTCTTTCATGCCTGAGGCTTTATAGACCTCGTATTTTGCCTGGTAAAGGATATATCTCGGGTTGTCGGTCATTCCGCCGTCCACTACGGCATAAGTCCTGACACCGGGGATCTTTTTTACTGTACCCACCGTATACAACGTCACCCCGGCCCTTCCCACCAGAGATCTGCCGGGTTCCACGATAAGTCTGGGCGTTTTAAGCGAGTATTTTTTTGACATGGCCTTTATGGCGGCCGACACGGACGCGGCGTACCTGCCAAGGTCCGGCGGAGCATCTTTTTTGCCGTAGGCGATCCCAATCCCTCCGCCGATATTGAGCTCAGCGCATTCTATGCCAAACTCTCTTTTTACAGCGGCCATGTGACCGAAAAGGACCTCGACCTCGGCGGCAAACGGCTGCACATCAAATATCTGCGAGCCGATATGGCTGTGCAGTCCCAGCAACGAAATGTTCGGGCAGGAAAGCGCGAGAGAAACGGCCTTTTTCAGGTCTGAGCCTGCTATGCCGAACTTTGAATCCACCGCCCCGGTCTTTATGAATTCATGAGTGTGCGCCTCTATTCCCGGATTGACGCGGAACATTATTTTTGCTTTCAGACCTGTCCTTCTGGTGAGCCTGTCGAGCAAAGCAAGCTCGTCCAGATTGTCCACCACAAAGCAGCGGATACCGGATCTCAGGGCGTAGGAGATCTCCTCGCTCAGCTTATTGTTACCGTGAAAATATATCTTTTCCGGGGCCATTCCGGCCTTGAGCGCCGTATAGAGCTCTCCGGCCGTCGAAACATCGGCCCCAAGGCCCTCTTCCTTCATTATCCTGAGCACGGCTTTTACGCAGAGCGCTTTGCTCGCGAATATGGGCAAAAAATCCCTGTGCGTTGAAAAAGCTTTTTTGTAGGCGCGGCAGGCGTTGCGCACGGTCTTTTCATCGATAACGTAAAGAGGCGTTCCAAACCTTGAAGCCAGGCGAACCGTATCCGCTCCGCCTATCTCGAGATGCCCCCGGGAATTGGTCCTTGCGGTTTCGGGCAGGATCTTGTTCATTTTTTGGAGCCTTCCATCATGAGTTTGTATTCTATGCTGTCGACAAGCGCCAGCCAGCTGGCCTCTATCACGTTGGTAGAGACCCCTACGGTCCCCCACTCCAGCACGTCATCCCTCGACTCTATCAGCACGCGGACTTTTGCCCCGGTACCGTCCTTGCTGTTGAGCACCCTTACTTTGTAATCCGCGAGCTTGATCTCCTGTATGGCGGGAAAACTTTTCACCAGCGCGCCCCTGACGGCTTCGTCCAGAGCGTTGACCGGCCCGTTGCCGGAACCCTTGGCGCGAAGAACTTCTTTGCCTATTTTTACTTCCACTTTGGCCTCAACTACGGTCTTCTTGGTCTTGTCTTTCACGGTACGCACTTCAAACTTTTTCCATTCAAAAGGAAGCCTGAAAAGCCCCATGGCCCGTTTGACCAGCATCTCAAAAGAGGCTTCCCCTTCCTCGAACTGATACCCCTCGTGCTCCAGCTGTTTCAGCTTCGCAAGGAGCGGCTTCAGGTGGGGAGAATCTTTTTTCAGGTCCACTCCGAAGGCTTTGGCCTTGAAGATGAGGTTGCTTATCCCCGAGAGCTCCGAAACGGTGACCCTTCTCTCGTTGCCGACCAGCTCCGGGTCCATATGCTCATACGTCTGGGGATTTTTCATGACCGCGCTGACATGTATGCCGCCCTTGTGCGTGAAGGCACTGCGGCCGACATAAGGCTGCCCTGACGGAAGCGTCATGTTGGCTATCTCGCTTATGTGCCTTGAGATATCCGAAAGTCTTTTCAGCTGTTCGACGGACACGCAGTCGATACCGAGTTTGAGCTTCAGCGCCGGGATGACGGAAAAAAGATTGGCGTTGCCGCAGCGCTCGCCGTAACCGTTGACGGTGCCCTGTACCTGCGCGGCCCCCTGTTCCACCGCGGCGAGTGAGTTTGCTACCGCGCAGTCGCTGTCATTATGGGTATGTATGCCTATCGGCGCTTTGACCTTTGAGCGCACCTCTGCGATTATCCTTGCCACCTCGGATGGCAGGCTCCCGCCGTTGGTATCGCATAGGCACAGAACATCCGCTCCCGCTCTTTCCGCTTCTTTGAGAGTGCACAGAGCGTAATCAGGATTGGCCTTGTAGCCGTCAAAGAAGTGCTCCGCGTCGAAAAACACCTCGACACCTTTTGACTTAAGATAACTCACGGTGTCGTATATCATCGCGCAGTTCTCTTCGAGCGTCGTTTTGAGGGCGTAAGCCACGTGAAAGTCCCAGCTTTTTCCGAATATGGCCACGGCTTTGGTCCCGGCATCCACAAGGGTCTTTATGTTCTCATCTTTTTCCACGCTGATGCCGGCCCTTCTCGTACTGCTAAAAGCCGTGATCACGGCTTTTTCCAAATTGACTTCTTTGATCTTTTTGAAGAATTCAATATCTTTCGGATTGGAACCGGGCCATCCGCCTTCTATGTAGTGGATGCCGGCGGAATCGAGCAGTTTGGCTATTTTTATCTTATCCTCGACCGAAAATGATATGCCTTCGGTCTGAGCGCCGTCGCGCAAAGTGGTGTCGTATAGTTTTACCTGCATTATATGGGAATTATATCATGTACCACGAATGGGCCGGTCGCGACCTGCCGTTACGCCTCAAGCGGAAGGTCCGGCATTTTCGGGAGTGATTCTATAGTAATCCTGACGGGAGCCACTCCAGTCTCGAGCATTCCAAGTTTTCTGGCAACCTCTCTCGACAGATCGATGGCCCTGGCAGCCTTATCGACGTAGGGACCGCGGTCCCATACGGGGACATTGTCCACCTTTTTGTTGTTGGCCGAATTAAGAACGCTTACTCTGGCGCCAAGCGGCAGTTCCCTCATAGCGCAAGAGACGGCGTTCATGTCGTAGAGCTTTCCGTTGGCCATCTTTTTGCCGTGAAAATCCTTGCCGTACCACGAAGCGGAACGCCCTTCTATCATCACATTGGTCACCCAAAGGTGCTGTCCCACTCTCAGCGGTGAAATGCCAAGCCCGTTGACAGCGGATATGTCCTCAGCCGTGATGACCTGATGAGGCTCTTCTCCGCTGAACTTGGCCGCGATGACGGCAAGCGGTTCTTCATGGGTCAGGTCTGCAGGCGTCACGAGGTAAGAATAGGCGACTTTTTCCGGATCAAAACCTTTGGCGGTTATTGTTCCCGGCTGTATCTTCAGTGTTCTTCCTTCATGAATAAGGTTGCTTCTCATCCCGTTGAGGGACATTATCTCTTTTTCCGTGCAGTAGAACATTCTGGCTATTTTCCAAAGGTTGTCGCCTCTTTGTATC
>CAZRTO010000047.1:0-10262 GCA_964603025.1 uncultured bacterium
TCACCACTTCCAACAAGGTAAACACTTTGAGAAATCTTCACTTCAAATTCCCCCATATTTTGATAAGTTCTTCTTTTACAGGACCGTCAACATGTTCGACAACGGGAACGCCTGCAACTATCGATCCTACAACTGCTTTGTCAAAGGGGATCTTTCCTATGACAGGAACGCTTTTTTCCGCACAGAACTCCTCTATTTTACCAGTCATATCGTTATTAAGATCGTATTTATTGATCACGAGCTTGGACGGCACATTAAAATGAGCTGCGGCATCTATTACCCTTTGGGCATCGTGAAGACCGGAAAGAGTGGGCTCTGTTACTATGAGAGCAATGTCCACCCCTGATAAAGATGCAATCACAGGACACCCGATACCGGGAGGCCCGTCTATGATCACATAGTCATGGCCTTTATTTTTTGCAATATCAGAAGCGACCTGCCTTATCTTTGATACAAGCTTTCCGGAATTTTCTTCCGCTATGCCGAGCTTGGCATGCACAAAAGGACCATATTTCGTTTCGGACACGAACCATTCACCCGCGATATTTTCCTGCATGCCTATCGCTCCCTGAAGGCATATCCTGGAACAAAGACCGCACCCTTCGCAGGAGAACGACTCTACCACAATATCAGGTTTTATAGCTTCAAACCTGCAAACCCTTACACATTCTCCGCATTTGTTACAGAGTTTTGCATCTATGATCGCGGTCTTTCCGCTCCTGAACTCGTGGCGTTCTTTTATCGCAGGGCTGAGCAGAAGATGCAGGTCCGCCGCATCAACGTCACAGTCGACCATGACCTTACTTTCCGCCAGGACCGCAAGAGCTCCTGTTACCACAGTCTTTCCGGTCCCGCCCTTTCCGCTTATAACAACTATCTGTTTCATCGTTTATGCTTTTTTCCTTCGACGGTACCACATATTTCTTTAAAGACTTTTTTGAACTCTTCTTTTAATTCGGGCATGATCTCCGCCATCGGGACGCCTTTTGAATAAGCGCGAGCTATTTCTTTTTTAAAAGGTACCCGCATTAGCACGTTTATTTTTTCCGAAGAACAGTACTCTTCTGTCTTATTATTTCCGAGGTCACAGCGGTTTATGATGACATCGAACGGAATCGCAAGCTTGCGCAGGGCCCCTACCGCCAGGACAAGGTCGTTCAAGCCAAAAGGAGTTGGTTCGGTAACTAACATGCAATAGTCGCTTCCCTTCACAGCCGTTATCACCGGACATGAAGTTCCCGGAGGAGCATCGATGATGACGGTTTTTGACGGATCGATATACTTTTTCACCTGACGAATAAGAGGAGGAGACATTGCCTCTCCAATATTGAGTCTGCCGTGTACAAAATCCAGGCCGTTTATATTCCCTGTTTCAATATCCCCGATCTCCCTGGCTATCTCCGTGATCGCCTGCTCCGGACAAAGCATTGCGCATGCCCCGCACCCGTGGCACAGCTCTTGGAATATCAGGACCCTGCCTTCTCCGCGCGGGCTTTTTGGCAATACAGCTATGGCGTTATATTCGCACACCTCCCTGCATTTGCCGCACAATGTGCACCTTGTACTGTCAACCTGAGGCACCGGAATAAAAGCCTTTACCTTTTCTTTAATATCGGGTTTCAAAAAGATATGCGCGTTGGGCTCTTCCACATCGCAGTCCATAAATTGGACATTTTTCAACGAGAGCGCCAAGCTGCACGCGATCGTGGTTTTGCCCGTCCCGCCTTTTCCAGAAGCTATAGAAATGATCATCTATTTTCTCTCCCCCACATATACTACCTGGTTGCAGTCTTCATATTTATTGACTGAAAATCCGTATTCTTTCATATACTGCCCTACTATAGAAAAATCTCCGCACTGTTCTTCGTGTTCACGGCCCTCATCTCTGTGGACTTGTCTAATGACTTCAAAACCGGCATTGTTAAAGTCGGCAACGATCAGCTTTCCACCACAGACCCTTATCATTTCCTTGAGTACGGCGAACGGCTTCTCAAAATGATGGAAAGCGTTGACGGAAACCACCGAACCGAACTCCCTATCCGGAAAAGGTAACCGCTCCGCGTCGCAGATAATATAATTGATCTTTCTGGACACGCCCGCTTCTTCCGTGTTGAGCTTTGCATAATGAAGCTCTTCTTCTGATTTATCGACAGAAACAACCTGTTCGGAATTTTTTGCCAGCAGAACTGTCATGTGTCCTTTGCCGGTGCCGATTTCTAAAACAGTATTGCCGACAGGAAGGCATTTCGATAGAATAAAATCCCTGCTTGCATCCTGGTCATAGCCGTATGTCTTATATAATCTCTTCCTTTGAAGCGACCTTATTCTATTTTCTTCAACCTCTTTTTTGCTCACCGGTTTTTCTAGTTCCTTTTCCACAAAAACAATACCTGCTATTTATATGTTCGGTTTTTTATGCCTTGCCGTGATGTTCTAAGACTGTCGCTCCTGCTGCTTCCTGCAGTTTCTTTTCTTTGAACTTCTGGACCGCTTCTCTTACTGTGCCCGAAGCCCCTGTAAAGACTTTTATTCCTGCAGATGCAAGAGTTTGTGAAGCATTTGGCCCAACATTGCCGGTTATCACTGCCTCCGCCCCCTGGCTTGCTACAAACTGCCCCGCTTGTATCCCTGCTCCGCCGGAAGATTGTATGTTCGGATTTGCAAAGGACTTGAATTCCATAGTCGCAGGATCGACGACGACAAAATAAGCGCATCTGCCAAACCTAGGGTCAACGGCCGAATCCAAGCTTTCTCCTGTAGAGGTAACACAAATTTTCATACATGCTCTCCTTCATGCGGATGATCGCACTGCGTTTTTTCTACACCGTATCCTTTGCCGGCGCCGGGACTGCACAAAGACTCCCCGCTTTTAAGCGTACCGGCCAATAATTCCTTCACCACATCTTCCACACTTCCCGTTATTCCGACTACGGTGCTTATTCCCTGTTCGGCAAACAGCATCTGAGCCCTCTGTCCCATGCCGCCTGCAACAATGCAGGAAACACCCATATCATGAAGGAACTTGGGCAGGAAACCCGGCTCATGTCCCGGATTAGCGACATTTGTTCTGCTCTTTAATTTCCCATCCGCGATCTCTATAATGGTAAATTCCGGACATCTCCCAAAATGCTCCGAAACCACACCGTTGTCCGTTGAAACGGATATTTTCATACACTTCTCCTGTTATTTTAAGGTTTCTCTGCTCTTGTTTTCAGAACCCTCTGTTCCTTCCCCTGCCTCTTCCAAAGCCTCTGATCATAGGCCACAGACCGCGAGCCGCGTTAAACCACCTGCCCAAACCTCGCCCTCCACCAAAGCCCCCCATCAAAGAGGCCGCGGCTTTGTCCGAAGGCACTACGCAATTTCCCATCCCGCGTCCTGTCATGGGCCCCTGTCCGGCAGGCCCTGTCCCGTCTCCTCTTGGCATGCATCTCACCTCCTCTTTTTATTCGCCAAAAACTCTTTTTTTACAATATCTCCCTCTTGCCGCCGACAAACAAAAGAGGAAAAACTATATCGCTCACACAGCACGGGATCCACACGGCTAAAAATAAAAAAACAGCTATAACAGAGGCAGTGAATACGCTCAGTTCCCCTCCCAAGGCCATCATCACATGGAATAAAGAGGCCCATGTACTCAGAAGGACATGCGCGAAGTGAGGGAGTTTTGTCGAAGGCCAGAAATAGGCGATCGCGATGCCCAAAACGGCCAGAGGATTGACAAGCCACCATTTTTCAATAAACCCCAAATGCAGTCCCTTATTTGGCAGATCGAGCATCGATTCGGCTATGTACGGGATGATCGAATCGCTTAAAGTAGCTATACCCACCGAACCAAAATATCCAATAAGCAAAAGCACCCAAAGATTGCATTTGCCTTTTAACGTGCCGCATTTATAGAGTCCGTACATGGAAGCCGTGACCATAGCGCTCAAAACAACATGCAACGGATGGAGCACATAGAATATATTATAGGAAACACCGAATGGCATTTTGTGAAAAAGAGCCATTATCAGCACCCCCGTAAGCGTGCCAAAAGCGGTGAACGGCGCATGAGACCTCAACTCTTTAATGATGGTGCCGAAACTCATATTACAGGCCTCCGTTTCTTTGTTTGTTTGACGCTCATCGGCTTTGCTTTTGGCCTCATGACATCATATACGCTGTAAGATCTAAGCGGATGAAAAAGCTCTTTGACCTCCGCCAATTCATTCGGCGGAAGAGGCTTTACCGCGCACGGCCTCAAAGGCGTATTCACTTGAACTTCTTTAGGTCTTATCATTTTGGCGATCTTAGCCAAAAGCGGGGCATATCTTTTGTTTTTTTTGACGAACATGGTTTGAAGCGCCAGCTTGTCCGGATTTTCGGCCGAAAATACTTTTATCCAACGCAAAATATCTTCAAAAAACAGCCCCTCCGCGGGACGATTGATCATAGCCAACACCTCATCATTGACTGCGTCCAGCTTTGCAACAACAAGATCCGCAAATGAAAGCTCTTTTCTGACGGCCGGATCGCTGAACAGGGATGAATTCGTAAGGACTGCCACCGGGACATCAAACCTTTTCTTTATTCCCCGGATCACTTCCCCCAGATTGGCCGCAAGAGTAGGCTCCCCTGTCCCTGATAATGTTATGTAATCCATACCGACCTTTTTGGGCAACTTATCCAACTCTTCAAGGATGTCTTTTGTCCGGACAAATATGCCTCGTTCTTTGATATGCCTGGTAGTTCTCCCAAGCTGGCAGTATATACAATCTAAAGAGCATACATTCTCCCCTGAGATCAGATCCACTCCGAGTGATCTGCCCAGCCTCCATGAAGGGACCGGACCATATATGTATTTAAAGTTTTCTTCTCTCGTCATATTTTCCCTTTCAGCCACCCGTCTTTAACGTTATCCCGCCTGTCAAACGATGAAACATAGGGCTTTATGTCCAGCAAGGGAGTTCCGTCCAGGACATCGACACCTTCAACAACGATCCTATTGCCTTTCAGCTCGATCAGCTTTACCGTGGATATTCCTATGTGATTAGGCCTGTGAGGATGGCGCGTCGCATATATCCCGTGAATATTATCATCGAGATAAGGTTTTGTTTGCAGCCTTTCCTCTCTCATCTCGTGGAAATAGTAAACGAGTATGATATGGGAAAATCCATCAATTCCCTTCAATCCTTCGGCATAATCTTCAAAAACTTCAACTTCGCCGATATAATTTGACCTGGATGCCTGTATAGGTATCTCTTTCATATCCTTGAAAGAAGTATGGATAATGCCAATCTGCTTGACCTTATATTCCATATTATTTATCCGTTTTGGCCTTTTCGGCAAGTATACCCAAAAAAGCCCCGCCGGGCATATTTAATCTTGAGAGCAGATCTTCAATCCACATTCTGGCGCCAAAAAGGACGCTAGAATCAAACAAAGGCAAAAATATCGCTGATCTGTATTTAACCTTTGCACTGCTTCCCAAAAGGCCAAAAAGTTCCTCAAGGGAATAGAACCGGGCTTCCTGCCAGATCTTTTTTTCGCCTTTTTTTCTTTTCGTTGCCAGCAGGCTATTTTTATTAAGAGCTCCTAAAAATACCCTGCCTTTGCTCACCCTGAAGGCCTCTTCCAATGCTTTTGCCGGATCAGAAATGAACTCCAGTGTCGTTATCATCGCTACAAGGTCGAACGATCCGTCTTCGAAGGGCAGTTTATAAGCGTTACCCGCGGAAAAATCAATTTCCAGATCTCCGAAACGATCCCTGGCAGTATGCAGCATGTCGGGTGATGTATCTATCCCTGTAACCCGCGCTCCCAATTCGGTAAAATACGCTGAAAAATGCCCGGTCCCGCAGCCGATCTCAAGCACTTTATCTCCGGGCTTTATTCGGCACATATCCGATATTATCCGTTTTTCAAGGCGATCGACATATCTGCCTTTGGCCGTGCTGTACCAAGCTTCATATCCTGCCGAATTTGTCGATACCCATCTGCTTTTTACTGCTACAGATCCCATCCGGGCCCCTTTCCGAAGCGTTTTTCCCAATACTTGCCAAGATCATCTTCACTGGCTTTTTCTTCCTTGAAGGAATATCGGTAGTTTTCAACGTATTTTAGCAAGGTTTTGTAAGCTTTATTTATTTGCTTCATTTTTTCTTCGCTGATATTTTTGTCTTTTTCGACTGATGAATCTGGATGCCATTTTTTGCTCAAATTCCTGAATGCTTTTTTTATTTCGCTTAATGCCGCAACCTCCCCAAGCCCCAGCATTTTTCTGGCCTTGTCTATATCTTCAAATGTGAATTTTTCGTCTTTCACAGTACACCAAACCTCTGGTGCCCTGCCTTTTTGTAAAACAGGGCACTTTTACAAAAATTTTATCACTTTTGCCCACTCTTTTTTTGGGCTTGTTCAAGTTCGGCGATGCGCTCATCAAGAGCTTTCTTTTCCTCTTCGATAGCGGCTTTTTCAGCCTTTAGGTACTCCACCTCGTTCAAAGATTCGGGCGATCCAAAAAAACCTCTGGCAATCCCAAACCCTCTGCCAAAGCCTCTGCCGCCTCCACGGCCAAAAAACCTGCGGCCTGCTCCAAACGGCACGCAACCTCCTCTACCCCATCCGGTCCCAGCGCCCTGTCCCCAGGGTCCTGTTCCGTCTCCTGCCGGCATAGCACTCACCTCCCCTTATATCCTTTTGAGCATATGCTCATTATAATCCTTATGGGGCAGCAGAGTCAAGGGGCACCACGCACCGCTTATGATATAATCAAACCGTAACCAAACGGGGAGGTCGTATAAGCGATCTGAGAGTTCCGTTGTATAACGGATTACCCGAAGAACCTGATCTGGATAATGCCAGCGGAGGGAAAGGAGACAAAACATCCGGCCCTTATGTAATTGGCATAAGGGTGTTTTTTTGCTCTGTATGTTGCTGTGATAAAATGGGCAAAGCTGCATTTTGAATATTACCGCGAAAGGAGTTTGTGATGGAATTAGATGAAATAAAAATATCGAGGGCTATTGTAGAGACTTACTATAAGAAGCTGCTTGACTCGCTGG
The DNA here is from genome assembly GCA_964603025.1 of uncultured bacterium. Lineage (GTDB taxonomy): Bacteria > Margulisbacteria > WOR-1 > JAKLHX01 > JAKLHX01 > CALFCX01. The sequence continues at coordinate 7,047 of CAZRTO010000047.1, forward strand.
ACGTCGATGTCGCGATCGTCGGAGGAGGACCTTCCGGACTCATCTGCGGATACTATCTTGCAAAAGCAGGAAAAAAGGCGGCCCTTTTCGAAAGAAAACTGGCTATCGGCGGCGGAATGTGGGGCGGCGGGATGATGTTCAACGAGATCGTCGTGCAGGAAGCCGCAAAAAGGCTGCTGGACGAGCTCGGGGTCAGGGCCGTGAAATATGAGAAGAACTATTATCTTTCGGATTCGATCGAAGCGGTGTCCACTATATGCTCAAAAGCCGTAAAAGCGGGACTTAAAATATTCAACCTTATAAGCGCGGAAGACGTGATGATAAGAGGCAAAAAGGTCTGCGGCCTGGTGCTTAATTGGACGCCGGTAGAACTGGCCAAGCTGCACGTGGACCCCATTACAATGCGCGCCCGGTATGTTGTTGATGCCACCGGCCATCCCGCTGAAATAGCCCGCATCATCGAAAGAAAATCCGGAATCCGCCTGAACACCAGGACAGGCAAGCTTATGGGTGAAAATTCGATGTGGGCCGAACAGGGAGAGATCCTGACAGTAAAAAATTCCAAGCAGGCGTGCCCCGGTCTTTATGTCTGCGGCATGAGCGCCAACGCCGTCTTCGGCGGCCCGAGGATGGGCCCTGTATTCGGCGGCATGCTCCTGTCCGGAGAAAAGATAGCACAAGAACTGCTTAAAAAACTTTAACTGCAAACCGGGCGGTTACATTTGCATTACTGAATTGTTATTCTTCCATTATGTCAACGCTTGTTGACATAACATAACGGCCAGGATATAATCCTTTTATGAAGAAATGCGCGTGCTCCGCATACCCTCTGGATACGCTGTGCCGGTCTCTTAGGGCTATCGCCGAATCAAACCGCCTTAAGATACTCTGCCTGCTCAAAGCAGGAGAAAAGTGCGTTTGCGAGATAACGGAGGCGCTTGGCCTTCCCCACAACCTTGCCTTGCATCATATAAAGCAGATGAAAAATACCGGGCTTATAAAGTCGCGCAACAAGGGCAGGTTTACTTTTTACCGGATAGATAAAAAAAATCTGTCAAGCCGGCTGGACATTCTGCTCAAGACATTAAAATAGGAGCGCAATGATGTTGAACAAAGATAAAAAGGCCATAAAAGAACACGTAAAAAAGAGCTATTCCAAGTTCATCGCTGAAGGCTCATCCTGCAGCTGCTCCGGGGGTTCCTGCTGCGGCCCGGCTAAAACCGCCGAGGAAATGAGCAAAGCTGTCGGATACAACGATGACGAAATAAATGCCGTTCCTCAAGGCGCGAATCTCGGTTTCGGTTGCGGCAATCCGGTCGCGATAGCGTCACTCAAAGAGGGGGAGACCGTGCTTGACCTGGGAAGCGGCGCCGGACTTGACGCATTTTTGGCGGCGCAAAAAGTGGGCAATAAAGGAAAAGTGATCGGCGTGGACATGACGCCGGACATGATAAAAAAAGCCGGCTCCAACTGCAAAAAAGGCGGCTATAAGAACGTCGAGTTCCGTCTAGGAGAAATTGAAAACCTTCCCGTCGAGGACTCATCCGTCGACATAATAATATCCAATTGCGTTATAAATCTCTCTCCGGACAAGGCAAAGGTTTTTCAAGAGGCATTCAGAGTGCTTAAACCCGGCGGAAGGATAATGGTCTCTGATATCGTGCTGAAAAAGGAGCTTCCGGACGAGATAAAGAATTCTCCGGAAGCATATGCCGCCTGCATTTCCGGCGCCTGTCTAAAAGAAGACTATTTGGGATACATAAGATCGGCGGGCTTTAGCAATATCAGCATCATCAAAGAGACCGCTTACGATGCCGGTACATCATCCGATCATATATCCAGCGTTTCTGTGTCGGCTTTTAAGCATATATAATACAAGAAAGGAGACATGCCATGAAAGACAAATTCATCAAGAACATTGACGCGGAATCCGCACTTGAACTGGCCGGATTGGTCACCTATCAACAGGGGCAGATCGTGAGCAAAACTCTGGCACAGAACGGCGCCGTCAGCCTGACCTTGTTCGCTTTCGACCAGAATGAAGAGATCAGCTCGCACGAGTCCGACGGCGACGCAATGATCATTGCTTTGGACGGCGAGGGGCTTATAACGATCGACGGCAAAGAGCATATCCTGGAAAAAGGACAGACAATAGTAATGCCCGCGAAAAAACCGCACGCGGTTTATGCAAAAAAACAGTTTAAAATGTTCCTGATCGTAGTGTTTCCCCAGACAAAATAATGCAAATACTCATCATTACTTCCGCCGTCTGTCTTCTGCTGTCTTTTGCGGCGGATAAGAAAAAGACTATGGAAGGCACAATGCGCGGCATAAAGATGTTCGTCAATATGCTACCCGCGCTTTTGACGGTGCTCGCTCTGGTCAGCGTATTTTTGTATCTTGTCCCGGATGATACCATACTCAAATATCTGGGCAGGCACAGCGGAGTTTTGGGCATCGCTGTCGCGGCGGTCATTGGCTCCGTAGCGCTTATCCCCGGGTTCATCGCCCTGCCGCTTGCCGGCATCTTCCTGCAAAAAGGGATCGACTATACCGTGCTTGCGGTATTCATCACCACGCTCATGATGGTCGGATTCTTCACTCTTCCGTTAGAAATAAAATATTTCGGCAAAAAAGCCGCCGTCATAAGGAACATACTCAGTTTTATCGGAGCTGTTGTGATAGGCATCCTTGTGGGGGTATTCATATGAAATCTCCTAAATTGTTGCGAGATTATTTTTGGGTGATCATTTTTGCCGTATTTCTGGCAGGCTCTTCCGTATTCGCGTTCGAGCCAGGGACAAAGATATACGACAATTTTTATCTGTTCTTTGTAGAGATGATATCTTTCTTACCGCTCATGTTCATACTGGTCGGGCTTTTTGACGTATGGGTGCCTAAAGAAAAGATAGAGCGGCATATCGGTCCGGAGTCGGGAATAATAGGAACTTTCTGGGTGGTCGTCCTTGCAACTTTTCAGGCGGGCCCTCTCTACGGGGCTTTCCCTGTCGCTTATATCCTTTCAAAAAAGGGCGCCAGCGTCAGGAATATTTTTATTTATCTTGGCGCGTTCAGTTGCATCAAGATCCCCATGCTCGCTTTTGAGATCGGCTTTGTCGGGCTAAGATTCTCAATATTGCGTTCATTGATATCCTTGCCGGTGTTCATCATAATAGGGATAATAATGGAAAAGATCGTTGGAAAAGATTACAAGG
>CAZRTO010000048.1:0-9627 GCA_964603025.1 uncultured bacterium
TCGTAATGGCCGTCCTCGTTCTTGTCGTAGTTTATGGCGCGCTTCTGTATGGATTCTTTGGCAATTTCCAGAGTGAAGTGCACCACGCCTTTTTTGTCGGGCGGAGTGGTCAGCGCGCCGATCTCAAGCGCGTTCAAAGCCCTGCGCGCGTCGCCATTAGCGGTATTTGCCAGGAATTCCGCGGCTTTTTCATCCATTTTGATCTTTATATCGCCGAGGCCTTTCTCTTTATCCGCGAGAGCTTTTTTTATCAATTCCTTCAGCGCTTCAGCCTTCAGCTCTTTCAACTCAAACACCTGCGACCTTGATACCAGCGCCGGTATGACCGAAAAGAACGGGTTATGCGTGGTAGCGCCGATCAGTATTATCGTTCCGTCCTCGACATCCGGAAGCAGAGCGTCCTGCTGGGCCTTGTTGAACCGGTGTATCTCGTCAATGAACGCTATAGTCCTTTTGGCGTTAATATCCCAGCGGTGCTTTGCCTCGGCGACAAGCTTTCTTATTTCCGGGACGCCGGCTGTCACTGCGTTCATCTTCTCAAAATGCGCCCCGGTCTCCATGGATATTATGTGCGCCAAAGCGGTCTTCCCGCAGCCCGGCGGCCCGAAAAGGATAACGGAAAAGAGCTTGTCGGACCTGATCGCGCGCGCCAGAAGGGAGTCTTTGTCCGTGATATGTTCCTGGCCGAGCAGGTCCTCAAGCTTTTCCGGCCTCATGCGGACGGGGAGGGGATATTCCTTTTTTCTTTCGAATAGGTTCACTTGGTTTTTACCGGTATTTTGCATTCCGACACGGTTATTTCGTAAGGTGACGGGATCTCAAGGAGCTCTCCGTCGCACCTTATCTCCAGTTCGGAAGAACTTTGCAGAAAGATCTTTTTTGCTTTGAAAGTTGTCAGAGGATAATTCCCCCTGCCGGGACTTTTGACGCCCGCCCCGTAGCGCCAAAACGGGGATCCCGGAGCGCGGTTCATCACCGAGATGTTGAAATATCCGTCATCAAGCCCGGCTCGCGGGGATATCTCGGAACCTGCGGAGAAAAACCGTCCGTTTGATACCGCGGCAAAAACGAAGTTGGCGTTTAGTTCGACGTCATCCGCGCGCAAAAAAAGTCCGGCGTATTTATCCGGAGGGGCGGGGATGACCTCTGCGTCATTGAGAAAATATCTGTTCCCGATCTTTCCTGTGTCCGCGAGCAATTGTGTCCCGTGCAAGGCTATTTCCACGGCTTCCGCGATGTCGGAAAGCGGGATGCCGAGCGATCTGCAGAGATTGTTTCGGGTCCCGGCCGGGATAGCGGCGAGCACTGTGCCTGATCCGCAGATGCCGTTGGCAATTTCGTTAAGCGTGCCGTCTCCTCCGACACCTATTATCATGTCAAAACCGTCATCAACCGCTTTTTTTGATAGAGAAACCGCTCCGCCGGGTTTAAAAGTGAGGTCCAGGCTGTACTGTATCCCGCGGTCGCACAAGCACTGTTCTGTCTTAAGGCCAACAAACTTACCTGTCCCGCAGCCCGCGCGCGGGTTTACGATAACTTTAATGTTCATTCGTGAAAATTATAGCATTTTCACTTGGACGAAGCCGCCCACCACCACGTGAGAGCTACGATGATGATCGCGAGCACTACCCACCAGATCCAGCCCATTGTCATTCACCTCCACGGGAATAGGTTTGGGATAATCATAACATCGGAGAGGGGTTTGTCAATAAAGAATAGGCCAATGAAGAAAAGGGCCCATGAAGGCCCGCAAAGTGATAAAAGGCAGAGGGTGGAAAGGGCTTGCTGCTTATGAGCCTTTTTTGCCTTCCGTCCTTTTCCCTTTTTGGGCCCTTAGGGGCCTTTACGGGCCCTTTCTGTGTTTGCCCAGGTTGAATCTTCCTTTCCAAGGTACTATCATAAAAGAGTGATGTACCTCTACGATGGTCCGATAATGAGAAAGCCGTCAGCTGCTGGGAGTTGCATCGCGCCGGCCGAGTGGGCTGACCCTGTTAAAAGGCCGCGCGGGGTTGAGCTCAAGAACGGCATATACTATATTTTTGACGCCACGCCGGCGAAGAACGTGATCCTTTTATCTTCACAGGATGCTTTGCACCTCAAAGAGCTGTCGTTCTTCCTTATCTGGAGATATCAGAAGACATATACAAGGGAAGCATTCGAAAGGATGCATGGCCCCATGTTCAAGGGATTTCAGGATTATCTGGACAAAAAAAGGCCGTCCCTTGAGGGGATCCCGGGGATCTTTAACGGAATTCCTTTTGGTGACAAACAATACAAGTTCAAACAGTCGTATTATGTGAATCAGAGCGTCCCTTTCCAGATGAAGGGAGCAAGTCTTGCTGTCGGGTTGTCGGTCGACAGGGTGCTAGGGCCCGCAGGCAACGTTATCAAGAACCCCAAGGACATGGAGAACGCCTACAAAGAGCTCAAAACGATCTTCAACCAGGAGATCGACTACATGGGACAGAACCCCGCCTTCCAGAAACCGGCCATGCCTCAGAGCGTGGTAGTCCCGAAGTTTTAAAGAGAGCTGACGCATGAAGGATGACGGATGAAGAATGACGGATGAAGAATATGGATTAATATTTCTTTTTACCTCGTCATCCTTCATTCATCATCCGTTATCCCATCCAGAGTCTTCCATCGCAAATACGATCGAGCTCTATTGCTCCGGCCGTCATATAATATGCTATAATATCCATGATTATGTGAATTGCGGAGCAATAAATGACGGTCAACAAAAACTGCATAATCCGTCTCTCCAAATATAAGAACGCTTTGGCAAAGCTCAAAGCTCTCGGTTTCGTTAAAGTATTTTCCGACAACCTTGCTGATGCCGCGGGCGTGGCTTCCTCGCTTGTAAGAAAGGACTTTTCAATATTCGGCATAACTGGCAACAAAAAAGGCGGTTATCTCATAGACGAGCTCCTGGAAAAGGTCAACGATATACTGGGCAAGAACGATACGCAAAAGGTTGTTATAGCAGGGGCCGGGAACATAGGCTCGGCACTTATGAAATACAAGGGGTTTGAGAAAGAAGGGCTTAAGATCGTCGCCGCGTTCGATAATGACGAGAAAAAGGCAGAGAAGAACCCGTCCGTTCCGGTAATGCCTACCAGCAGGATGAAAGACTTTATCAGGGACAACAGGATAAAGATCGGCATAATATGCGTTCCGGACCACGCGGCCGGCGAGATCTTTGAGGCTATGATAGCCGCCGGGATAAAGGGAGTTCTCAACTTCGCTCCCGTTAATTTAAAGACGCAGGACGACGTGATCGTGGAGAACGTGAACCTTGTCGGAGAGCTGGAGAGCCTTATATATTTTGTGAACGCTTCCAAAAAAATAAGAAAGTAGGAAAGGATGCCTGACATGGAAACTCTGCCCAGGTCAAAGACGGACGAAATAATAAAGAAATACGGGTCCCTGCCGGGAAGCCTTTTGAGCATCCTTGAAGAGATACAGACGTCCACAAAGGGCAAATTCCTCCCCGAGGACGCGCTTGTCAGGGTTGGCGAGGTCACAAGAACGCCGCTTTCCCGTATCTACAGCGTGGCCACTTTTTATTCCTTCTTTAACCTGGTCCCGCAGGGCCGGCATACGATAACGGTGTGCAGGGGTACGGCCTGCCACACGAGAAAATCAAACGAGTTGTTCAATTATCTCAAGGACCAGCTGGACTTTTCCCATGTAAAAAGCGGCGGCAGCGAAAAAGCCCTTATGACGACGAGCGACGGCGAGTTTACTATTCGGACGGTGGCTTGTTTCGGACAATGCGCGCTCGCGCCGGTAGTGGAGATAGACGGGGTTATTTACGGTCATATGACCGTGGAAAAGCTCAAGAAGATGCTCAAGAAAATCTCGAAGGAAAAGGCAAAGAAATGAAAATATCAAACCTTAAAGACCTTGAGAAAGTAAGGCAGGCCGGTCTCAAAAAAATACTGTCCGGAAAGCCGCGCATAACGGTCGGGATGGATACCTGCGGGATAGGCAACGGCGCGGAAGAGATCATGGCGCGGCTTAAAGCCGCCGCGAAAAAAGCAAAAGCCGACGTGCTGATAGAAAAGACGGGTTGCTTCGGGTTCTGTGCCGCGGAGCCTCTGGTGAATGTGCACATTCCGGGATCTCCGCTCGTGATCCTGAAAGAGGTCAAAGCAAAAGATGCGGGCAAGATCATCGGCGCGGTGAAGAAAAAGAGCTTTTCAGGCTTGAAAACGCTGTGCAAAATATCTTCCTGGGACCATATAACAAGCGAGATAAAGTTCGGTACGGGATTTGAGGGCATTCCCGAGTGGAATGAGATAGATTTTTTCAAAGGCCAGAAAAAGATAGTCCTTCGCGACAGCGGCTTGATCGATCCGGAGGATATAGAAGAATATATCGGGATAGGAGGGTATGCCCCTCTACAAAAGGTCCTGGGCGGCATGTCTGCGGAAAAAGTCATAGAAGAGATCAAGAGCTCAAAGCTCAGGGGGCGCGGCGGAGCGGGATTTCCGACGGCGGTCAAATGGTCGCTCATGCGCCAGGAAAAGTCCGACGATAAATATGTCGTTTGCAACGCGGACGAAGGCGATCCCGGCGCGTACATGAACCGCAACGAGATAGAGAGCGACCCTCACATGCTCATAGAAGGGATGATCATCGCCGCCTATGCCATGGGCGCGAACAAAGGGATATTATATGTAAGGGCTGAATATCCTCTTGCCGTTCAAAGGCTCTCCAGGGCCATTGAGCAGGCCAGGCAGTACGGGATGCTGGGCAGGAACATTTTCGGCTCAAAATTCGATTTTGATATGACGCTCGTGGAAGGCGCGGGCGCCTTTGTATGCGGCGAAGAGACCGCTCTGATAGCTTCCATCGAAGGCCTTGCGGGCCGTCCGACGCCCAGGCCGCCGTTCCCCGCGCAAAAGGGGATATTCGGCAAGCCTACTAACATCAACAACGTGGAGACCTATTGCAACATTCCGGCGATAATAGCCAGGGGCGCGGAGTGGTTCCAGCAGACCGGCACGAAGAACAGTTCCGGCACCAAGGTCTTTTCGCTTGTGGGAAAAATAAAGAATACGGGGCTCGTAGAGATGCCTCTCGGCCAGCCGCTCCAGAAAGTGATCTATAACATCGGCGGAGGCACCGGGACAAAGAAAAAGATAAAGGCAGTCCAGACAGGAGGCCCGTCAGGCGGCTGCATACCGCCGCATCTGTTCGATACTCCGCTCGATTACGAATCCTTAAACGCGCTGGGCACGATAATGGGTTCCGGCGGCATAGTCGTTATGGACGATGATAACTGCATGGTGGACGTGGCCAAGTATTTTACCGAGTTCACCAACCACGATTCCTGCGGCAAATGCACACCCTGCAGGGAGGGCCTTTATCACCAGCTTAAGATACTTGAAAAAGTATGCTCTGGCAAGGCGGACGAACATGACATAAGCCTGCTGAAAGATCTGGGGGGCGTAATAGCCGACAGCGCTCTGTGCGGGCTGGGCCAGACGGCACCCAATCCGGTCATGACCACGCTGAAATATTTTCCGCTGGAGTATGATCATCACATCAAGGGCCTGAGATGTCCGTCAGGCGTCTGCCATGACCTTCTGATCTCACCGTGCGAGAACAGCTGTCCTTTGCATATCAATATTCCCGGGTACATACAGCTTTTCAAGGAAGGCAGGCTCAGGGAATCGTTCGAGCTCATAATGCAGGAGAATTTTCTTCCTTCCACGACCGGACGTATCTGCCATTTCCACTGCAAGATGCGCTGCCGCAGGGAGGAGATCGATGTGCCGGTCGCTCAGGGCGAGCTGCACAGGCATATCGCCGACACCGTTTACGAGAAAGGCATTGAAAAAGAGGTCTATGCCGAGATACTCAGAAAGAAAATGAAACCTTCAGGCAAAAAGGTCGCAGTCATAGGCGCGGGACCGGCGGGGTTGACCGCGGCGTATTATCTGTCGCGGCTGGGGCACTCGGTCACGGTGTTCGACGCGAAAAAGAAGACGGGCGGTATCTTGAGATACGGGATCCCCGCCTACCGGCTTCCCAAGGACGTGATGGACAAGGAGCTGGAGATACTCAAAAAACTCGGGGTTAAGTTCAGTATGGGAGTGAAGGTGGACGCCAAAAAGATGGGGGCCATAAAGGGATCGTTCGATGCGGTGGTCGCGGCGACGGGCGCTTACAAAGAAGTTCCGTTTGAGATCAAAGGGTCTGGCATCAAAGGTGTTTGGTCGGGCGTTGATTTTCTTGACAAGGTAGCTTCGGGGCATACAGTAAAACTTGGGAAACACGTTGTCATTGTCGGTGCCGGAAATGTCGCCATAGACGCCTGCCGCACCGCGCTTCGTCTCGGGTCGGATGTCACAGTACTCTACCGCAGGGGGCGGGATGAGATGCCTGCCAACGAGCACGAGATCGAAGAAGCCTACAACGAAGGGGTGAAGTTCATATTTTATGCCGCTCCTGAGGAAATAAAGAGCGGCCCGGACGGGAAGGTCTCAAGGATAATAGCGAGAAAGATGGCTCAGGGGGACTTTGATATCTCGGGCAGGAAAAAACCGGTACCCACGGAAGAGCTGATCGATGTGGAATGTGACGCGGTCATGTTCGCTATAGGAGAGAGAGTGGACGCGGGATATCTTTCATCGACCCGGGCGGAGACCAATAAGAACGGTACCGTGAAGGCGGATGCTTTTACCATGTCCACAGGCGACCCGAAAGTATTTGCCTGCGGGGATATCGTGACAGGTCCGGGCACTGCGGTAGAAGCGATGTCCCTGGGCAAGACCGCCGCCGGCGCAGTGGACAGATACCTGACCGGGACAGACCGGACGGAAAGCCTGAATAAGAAATTTGAATATTCATCAGAAGTTCCTTCATCTCCGGACAAAGGCAAGCCCAATTACGACATGAAGCTGCCGGTCTCGGGCAGAAAGGGTAATTTCAGGGAGGTCTCAAAAGGGTTTGACGTATTGATGGCAAGGAAAGAAGCGCTGCGCTGCCTGCGCTGCGACATTAAATAGGAGAAGGCAAAGATGCAGGAAAAAATCGCGAAGATCAAGATAGACAACGTCGATCACAAGGTTCCCGAAGGGACAACCATACTCGAAGCCTGCCGGGGGCTGAACATCGAGATCCCGGCGCTTTGCCACATGAAGGACATAAGCAGCGTGGCCTCGTGTTCGCTTTGTCTGGTAGAGGTGGCGGGCGCACGCACGCTTTTGAGAAGCTGTGTCACAAAAGTTAAGGACGGGATGAAGATATTTACCAATAACCAGAGGGTCCGCAACGCCCGTCTTACCAATATGGAGCTTTTACTTGCCAGCCATCCGGCAGAGTGTCTTACATGCGACCGCAACCAGGACTGCGATCTGCGGCGCATGGCCTACGATATGGGGGTCAGGGACATAAGGTTCGACAAGGTCACGGAACACAAGTTTGACAAGGACGAAACATCCCCTTCGGTCGTGAGGGATCCGGACAAATGTATCCTGTGCAGGCGTTGTGTGGAGGTCTGTGCCAATGTGCAGAACGTTAACGCGATCGAAGTGGTTAACCGCGGCAAGCAGAGCAGGGTCTCCACGTTCTTTGAGGAGGGGCTGGGCAGGGTAGATTGCGTCAACTGCGGGCAGTGCATAATGGTCTGTCCGACCGGGGCCATAGTCGAAAAGGACCATACAAGAGATGTCTGGGCCGCGCTGCACGATCCTGAAAAGACCGTATTGGTAGAGGTTGCGCCCGCGGTGAGGGCCGCATTGGGAGAAGAGTTCGGTATGCCCGCGGGAACGCTTGTCACGGGAAAGATCCCGACGGCGCTTAGAAGGCTTGGTTTTTCAAAGGTGTTCGATACTCAGTTCTCCGCCGATCTGACGATCATGGAAGAAGGCAGCGAACTTATTCACAGGCTCAAGACCGGAGGAAAACTTCCTCTGATCACCTCGTGTTCTCCCGGCTGGATCAAATTCGCCGAACATTTCTTTCCCGAGGTTTTCGGGAATATATCCACCTGCAAATCCCCTCAGCAGATGTTCGGCGCGGTGGCAAAGACCTATTATGCCGAAAAGATGAAGATCGATCCCAGGAAGATCGTTGTAGTCTCAGTTATGCCCTGTACCGCCAAAAAATTCGAGGCGCGCCGTCCGGAATTTGACAGTGCCTTCAACTATTGGAAAGAAAAGATGGATCTGGGGGACGGCGACATATTCCCTGATGTGGATCACGTCTTGACCACCAGAGAGCTTGCCAGGATGATCAAGGAATCGGGGATCAGCTTTAACAAGCTGGCGGATTCGCAGTTCGACAATCCCCTGGGCGTCTCGACCGGTGCCGCCGTGATATTCGGCGCGACGGGCGGCGTGATGGAAGCGGCGCTCCGTACGGCTTACGAGATAATATCCGGAGAGACGCTGTCTTCCGTTGATTTTGAGGCGGTCAGAGGATTTGAAGGCATAAAAACCGCGGAAGTGGACATCAAAGGCAAAAAGGTCAGGGCCGCAGTCGCACACACTCTTTCCAACGCCAAGGTGCTTCTTGAAGAAGTGGCCAAGGGCACATCACCGTACACGTTTATCGAGATAATGACCTGTCCCGGAGGATGTCTGGGCGGGGGCGGCCAGCCTATACCGACTAACGACGAGATCCGGCAGAAAAGAGCGGAAGCTATCTATAAAGAGGACAAAAACAAGAAGCTGAGGAAGTCTCATGAGAACCCTGCCGTAAAAGCGATATACGCGGAATTCTTGAAAGAGCCGCTAGGGCATTTGTCGCACGAACTACTCCATACGGAATATACCGCCAGAAAAAATCTTGTGAAATAGTCCCGGCGGCAGGGAACAGGGATTCTCACAGCAGTTAACGCGGAGGTTAACATGAAAGACGCTCCTAAATCGTTGCGTTTGCAAATAGGGATTTTTGGCAGGACCAATGTAGGGAAATCAAGTTTCCTGAACATGGTCTCGGGACAGGACTTTGCCATCACGTCCCCGGTGCCGGGGACGACGACCGACGTGGTGGAGAAGACCATGGAGCTTTTGCCGGTGGGGCCTGTTGTGTTCTTGGATACCGCGGGCATAGACGATGTTTCCGAACTTTCTCCGGAGAGGCTCAAAAAAACAAAAAAAATATTGGACAGGGCCGATGTCGCGGTGCTTGTTGCCGAACCGGAGATCTGGACCGAATATGAGGAAACAATGATAGCGGAACTGTCCGAGAAAAAAGTGCCTGTAATAATCGCGGTGAACAAAACCGACCTTAAGCAGCCTTCTGAAGATTTTATCAATAAAGTAAATGAAAAAACAGCAGGGTTTATCCTCTGTTCCAGCACCGACAGGAAGAACAGGGATAAATATGTCACTCAGTTGAAAGATCTGCTCATAAAACTGGTGCCCGATAATTTCATGAACCCAAAGGCGATAATAGGGGATATTGTTCCCGAAGGTGCCCTGGCGTTCTTGATAATCCCTATAGATTTTGAGGCCCCTAAAGGCAGGATAATACTGCCGCAGGTGCAGATCATCAGGGACCTTTTGGACTTTAACGGCGCTAGCCTTGTGGCAAAAGAGAGCGAATACAAGGCAATGCTCGGCAAATTAAAAACGCCCCCGGACATAGTAGTTTGTGATTCCCAAGTTG
>CAZRTO010000049.1:0-4018 GCA_964603025.1 uncultured bacterium
CGATCAGATCCCTGCTCGCATCAGAAGAACGGACGAGTCTCTTAATATAAAGAAAAAGCTGGATCCATTGGGCTATTGCTCGGGTATTGCCGTCAATGCTTTGTTGGGATCGTACCCTGAAACAGAGATAAATAAGGCTGTTTCTTTGGTCCCCCTGGAAATTTTGGATACACTCAGTCCCGACCGTATAGTGGACCTGGTGAAATTATTGTTGCGGCCGTCTGGGGGGCTGAATATCAGGAGGAAGAACGATCATGGGGGAGGAAGCGTGATCGAAAGCCAGATCTTGAGAGAAGCTTATTTTGGTGTAGGACACGATATTGTTTCGGTCTTTGCCGGTTTAGGCCTTGAACCGCTGGACATGAAGTTCTATCAGGTCGGCGGAGAGAACAGCAGGGTCCTTTGTCTCAGTACGGCACGTTTCATATCTGAAGAATGCGGGACCGCAAAAGTCATATCAGAAATGGACAGGCTTTTTGAAGAAGATGCGGCCAACAGGGCTTTGTTGTCCGGAGAAGGGGATCTTCTGTGGTTCAGTTTTGTCGGTCTTTATAACGCGATGTCCAGGTTTCTTGCTTCGTCCGGCAGAACGACGGACCTCTCGATGATACTTTCAACGATGAAAAAGAACGGTCCGATAATGCGGGCTATATTATTCGAATTGCGCGCAAAATTTGATCCGTCTTATACTGCTGAAGCGGTGTGCAGTGATGGCAGGGCTCAGGGAACGGATGTTGAAGAAGCGATAGCTCATCTTCCCGAGGAAGAAATCGGAATTATGAGGTTCTGTCTGGATTTTGCCCGGTCGGTCAGAAAGACGGACTATTTTGACGTGAACCGCCTAAAAGAGATATCCAGTTTTCTTTTGAGCGCGGACCATTTGAAGAGATATATCGATGCGGGAGTTCCGATCAGGCCCGAAGAGATTCTGTTCATACACAGAAGAAGCCATGGGATAGAACTTCATCCCGTTTACGCTGTTGAGAGAAAGACAAAGACGGAGCGTTACGCTGTTCCTGAAGAAATTGAGCTCGTGGATGACAGGCCCATGTCGGATATTATGGCTCCTTATGTCAGGAATGTGAGACAGCTTGCAGTCGCGAAATCTCTGGAGATCATGCCTTTCATAGAAGATATGACGGACAGGGAACTCAGTATATTTGAAGGTATGAGGTTCATAGATGAGGACGGGAGAGAGTTCAATATATCGGGCGTGCGTCCGAATACTTATCTTTCCGTAACAGCGGGCGCTCTTTTCAGCCGACCTGCCGGTGACGGATCGCTGTGCCAAGAGCCGACATATATGGGGAACATATCAAAAGCTCTTGGTACGAGACCGGGGGATATAGACCACGTAAGCGTTAAATTCTTGGGCCGGGGAGGGCTTAGGACGATATCTACGGTAAAAGTCCACTCCGGAAGGACTACGAGCACTTTTCTGGCCGCGGTCAACAGACCGGATCTCCGTGACAGTGAAAGAGGGCATGCCGCTGAAGAATATGAAGCTATCAGGTCCGTAGGCGGATCAACTAATCTCTTGCCTGTGTCTTTCGGTTTTGTTTCCGTGCCTATGCATAGAACAAAAGTAGGCGTCCTTTTCAAAGAGTTCCTAATGGGGCTTGATTGCGAGCAATATCTGAAAGTCCTGTCAAAAGAAAAAGCAAGAGTGGCCTTTTTTAGGGCTGTCGGCGCATCTATGGGGCAGCTTTATGCCGATACGGGCATGGGGTCATCGGATTTTAAACTGTCTAATATGGTATTCTTTCTTGATAACGTCAAATTTTGCGATATATGTCCTTTAACTGATGATATGGGGCTGGTTAAAGACGGGTTTATTCAACTGTTTTGCGAGGTTCCCGGAGCATATAAAACAGATCTTGTGGAAGGAATAATAGCATGCGGCGAGCCAGGAAGAGAGTTCATGGGGAGAATAAGAGAGAACATGCTCTATGATAACGAGGATTCCTGGCAAAGCATGACAACGTGGGAAGAGCTTAACAATATAGCTACGGCAAAAGGTGCGCGCCCCGAAGAATACTACAGATGGAGGCTCACATAAGAATGATCACATCATCTTCTTAAATAGAGATCGAAAAACGAGCTTGTTCTTTCCATTACCTTGGGCCATTGACCGATGAACTCATGTTTTTCTTCCGGATATGTATAAAATCCTATCTTCTTGCCTTTGTCCCTAAAATTCGCGGCCAGCCTTCTTGACCACTCTACCGGTACCGACTGATCGGCGGTCCCGTGATGCAGCTGGACAGGCTCTTTGATATTGCTTATGAATGTCTTTGCCGATATGTTGTCCCAAAAAACAGGGTTTGAATCCGGTGAGCCGTACATGTCCATTATCTTTTTTGCGACCGGTCTCGGCCCGTATTTTTCTTCTCCTGAGCGCAGTATCCACCTGTTAAAATTATCCCTGTAATCGGCGCTCATCGGAGCGAAAAGAACATACGCTTTTATAAGTCCCGGTTTGGCGGTCATTATGTTCAGAGCTATCAGCCCTCCCATGGAATGGCCCAGAAGTCCGATGTTTTCTTTGTCAAGCTGCGGGATCCCGGAACTCCTTACCGCATATACGGCATTTATGACGTCCTGCGTATATCCCAGATGAAGGCTCAGGTTCTCGTCCGGGTCCTTGTCGGAGCCGGCGTGGTTGCGGTAGTCCGGATGGAGCACGGCATATCCGCGCCGGGCCAGATAGTCCTGTTCGCGTCTCAGCCCGCGGCCTGTCGTATATACTTTTGGGTCGATATATCCGTGCGCGGTTATCACGACAGGGAAGGGGCCCTTCCCTTTGGGAATGTTGAGTATCCCGGATATCTTGAAACGGCCGCTCCTGTAGGTGATGTAATGGCGCGTATAAGAGTCTTTGGTTTCCAGTATCTTTTCCAGCTTGAGGTCCCTGCCGTCAAAGTCACTGTTCATCAGCTGAGGCAAAGACGGCGGCTCGGCACCATGGCCAGCCGCGAAAATCAATCCTATAAGCACAACTGGAAGAATTATCTTTTTCATGATTTATTTTATGTTAATCTTGATTTGAGATGATCGATTGTGCCCATGCGTCGATCTCTTTCCAGTTACGCCTGTCTTCTTCTTTTGCTCCCATCAGCTTCATCAGGCCGCTTTCGACCCAATTCAGCTTTGAATAGTCCATTTTTCCGGAGAATACGGCTTTGTCCTTAACATTCAGGTCTTTGGCTATCTTGTCCGGATAGCTCCATGCTTCTGTTTCTCTCTGCTTATCTCCGCTGCCTTTTGACATGCAAACGGCAAAGACATATATATCTTTTTGTCTAAGGGCGGCCCCATTGTCCTCGACGAATTTTCTTATGGTTTCGTGAGGGGAGCCGGCTCTTATGGCCGATCCTATTATTATCGGGTTGTATCCGGATATGTCATCTTTGACATCTTTTGCCGATACAGATACGACAGGGATGCCCTTTTCGGACATAAAGTCTTTTATATGATCGGCTATCTCAGTGGTTGAGCCTGTAAATGATCCGTATACGATAAGGGCTTTTTTCATATCCTGGGCCTCTGACATCTGCCCTGATATAAGCATAGCAAGTAAAAGGAGCATTGCAGTATATCTCATTTACGGTTAAATCAGCCTTTCTATCAGTATTTTTGCTCCGATCAGTATAAGTATGATCCCGGCCGCTTTTTCCATTTTGTCCTCGAAC
Organism: uncultured bacterium; assembly: GCA_964603025.1. Lineage (GTDB taxonomy): Bacteria > Margulisbacteria > WOR-1 > JAKLHX01 > JAKLHX01 > CALFCX01. The sequence goes on from CAZRTO010000049.1 coordinate 3,693, forward strand.
AGGCAGCCCAGGCTTTTGCCGGCGACAAAACCGCCAAGCGACATGAGAAATGTGACTGCGCCTATCACGATCACAGGGGTCACGATCGAGATATCAAGAAAGGCGAAACTTACTCCGACAGCCAGAGAATCTATGCTTGTGGCGATCGAAAGGCCCATAAGCGTCCGGAAGGGGATGCTGCAGGACTCTTTGTCCTTTTCAAGCAGGCCGGATTCGTAGAACATCTTGCCGCCGATGAACACCAAAAGGCCAAAAGCGATCCAGTGCCCGTATCCGGAAATAAAGCCGCTTATGCTTGTTCCGGCAAACCATCCGACAACCGGCAT
>CAZRTO010000049.1:4118-9627 GCA_964603025.1 uncultured bacterium
CTGTTGTTTCCGCCCATGCCCTTGAGGTCGAGGTTGAATCGGTCAGTCTGACAAGGGTGGGGAATACCGCCACGTACCGATGGAGCGCGGTGCTCAAGAACCTGGGAGAAAAACCCGCCGATGTATCGTCGATCACTTTGGACGGAAGACAGGGGGATGAAGACAACTGGCGACCCGCAAGCGGAATAGCTGTTCAGCTGCCGTCAACCGGCGGCAGAGCCACATCCGGTTATATATCCTTTGTGCGTGCCGCGAACACCCCAAAACTTAAGATCACCGCATGGAAGAACGGGGCGCTTGCTTCAAAAATAATCGACATGCCGCCCGAACCGGTGCCGATGTTTGAGATATCCAATTGTGTGGTTGTGGACGATTCCAAATTCAATGTTGACGTCAAAAATATTTCATCCGAAGGCATTTCCGACCTCACTCTTCAGGCATCCCGCGCGAACTATATGACGCCGGACAAATGGGAGGCTGCCGGAGGCATGAGCGTTCCGGAGCTGAATTCACAGGCGACATATACGAAAATATGCAACAGAGATCCAAACAGCGCGATTTACAGGATGCAGGTTTTCAGAGGAGGCTCAAAAGTAGCCGAGCAGGTATTCGACCTAAGGACTCCTGAACAGGTTCAGGCTCTGGCAGGCCCAGGCCAGCAGTCGTCTGAAGAGGCCGCGTCCACAACAAAAACGGTTGCTCCCGTCTCCCGGACAGTAAAAAGCACGACCAGGGCTACGGTAGAGGGCAGGGGAGCGGTCAAGAAGAACGTTCCGATAGAAAGAATAAGACAGTATTAATGCGAGGATACTTGTTCTCTATATCACCGGCGCCTGAAACCGCAGGTTGACCCTATGCAATGTTTTGTATTAGGATCTCTATTCAAATGCTAAAGAAACAATTTTTGCGCCGCACTTTCCTTGCCGCATTAATCTTCACGTTATCATCCGTTAATACCGGCTGCGGCCTATTTTCTCAGCCGCAGGAGACAAAACCGTTCTTCACCGATCCTCTGGTGAAAATATCCCAGACGGCATCTGCGGATTTCATGGGCCGTTTGGCAGACGAAGCAAACCTGCTTGAACCCGCTGTTTTCAGTCCAGGAACTCAGGTCTATATGGGCTATTGGTCGTATTATCCCAACAGGGCAAGCCTTATCAGGGTCATCGATTCGATAAACTCCACGGCAGGGGCCGGCAGGGCGATATGGGACGAAGGGGTATCGACATCCGCATCAGGGCAATATCCGTCTTATATCCGGATGAATGACGAATTCTGGTATGAGAGAGCAAACGCGGTTGATGGGACCGTTACTCTTACGATCGAAGGCGTGACATACACATATACGGACCCTCACCCCGTGACTTTCGCGCAAGCCGATACTATATGGGGCCAATATTCGCAAAGATATGCTGAAATGGCCTCCCGGATACGCAGCTCCACGGGCATCACTCCGGAAGCTCTATGTTTTGTACAGAATGCGAGAGCCAACCGGATCTTCTATTCTTATGAACTTCCGATACTGGTCTCTCTTGAAGCAGCAGGCGATGTCAGGGTTTTCTTTGCGCTTACTTCAGAAGCCGACTGGACCAACCCCGCCGATTGGATTGAAGGGACAGGGAATGCTCCGGTTCCTGTAACGCCTTAGATGGACAAAGTTTCCGGTAAACTCTGATATAATTCAGCTATGAAAAAAATATCCATTTCTTGTGCTATTTTTGTTTCTGCTCTTGTCGTTATCATAAGTTCCGGCTGCGGATTGTTTTCAAGGGGCAGCCAGCCGGATCTTTCATCCCCGGAGCTCAATGAACTTGTAAAGGCCAGGTGGACGGCCTACGGCGTGACAAGAGAAGGGTGGGCGGGCGAGTTCCATGTTTATGTGATGACCCCTAAAGGCAATTATTATGCCTGTGTTACTCCCGAAAGCGGATCGACCAATGCCATACATTTCAGAGGTGCCAGTACGACCAAAACATTCACCGCGGCTTCCATCATGCTTCTTCACCAGCAGGGGAAATTGGACATAGACGACAAGATCACCGACCTGATCCCCGGATCCACGGAGAGCTACGTCCCAAATACCGCTGATTATAACATCCCTTATAAGGACCAGATCACTATAAAGATGGTGCTCAAGCACAGGGCAGGCATATGGGATATATCCAATACAGCGATCCCTGCGACTGCCGAGCCCGCATATAGAGGCAAATTCTACGCTTATTACGTGATGGAGAGCGATCCGACGCACACATTCACTTTTGATGAGCTGGTAGGTGTTGTCGCGACCAATGAGCTCAGTTATTTTCCTCCTGACACGTCGTACCATTACAGCGATACTGGTTATTCGCTCCTTGGGAAGATTATCGAGCGTGTTTCCGGTAAAAGATACAGCAGGTTCGTGACAGAAGATCTCCTTGTCCCGAACGGCATTTTGAGCACGACATTTCCTTATCAGGGCGATGATATCACATTGCCGGTACCGTATTCGAGGGGCTATACCTTTTCCGGAGGAGCTATTTATGAAACTACCGAGGACAACATGTCCCCGCACGTTGCCGAGGGAAATGTCATTACTACGTTGTCGGATCTGGCCAACTGGATAAGGAAGCTGTTGAGAGGGGAGGCGGGGCCAAACGCTTCAACGGTTGCCATGATGAAAGAAGGCACTGTTGCGGGCAATTATGGTCTTGGGATCTCTTATATTACGGGCCTCGGCTACGGTCACGACGGCGGGCATGCCGGGTATGCGACTGTTGCCAAATATGATCCAAAGCAGGACGTGACCGTTCTTATCGCCGCTTCTGTCATAGATTTTGATAACCTGGTCCCTTATTACAACTACTTGCACGATATGGGCAGAGCGGCAAAGAATATTCTGGGATACTCTACTGTCGAGGCCGATACCATATAACATAAATAATTCTGCAATTTCTCCTGTTTTGGACCGATATATACCCGCATGAAGATACTCCCGTCAAATATCAGGACGCAAACGAGGACATACCTGCAAAGTTTCAGACCCGACTTCGCGGCGCTGAAGCAGACAGCGCGCGATTTTCTGCCGTACGCCGCCGGAGCCGCGGCCGTCGCCGCTTCCGCTCATTATTCCTACGATACGTTTTCCTGCGCGAAGGAAGCGTTTGATCTTGCCGGTGAAGCACTTAGCCGCAACCAGGCCCTGTATGAATACGGAGCTTCCGCGGTGGCGCTTGGCATAGTACCGGATCTGCTGGCCCAGAGATACGAAATATTGTCAGGGTCAAAGGACAAATACGACCTGCGCAGGCTGGCGGTCATGAGCGCCGTGGGGGCCGTGTCAGGCGGCCTCATAATAAGGCAGATGTTCGATTTTAACCTGAGGACATTCGAAGGCGCGGGATTCCCCCAGACATTGAAAAGGGTCCTGTTCGACCAGCTGGTCTTTACTCCGCCTTACCTGGGCTCGTTCTTCGCGGCCATGCACGTCGTAAACCGCGGAAAAGTAAAAGAGATGCCGTATGCCGTTTTGAAAAAACTATCAGAAGTGCTGCCGGTGAACTGGCTCATATTCGGCGGATGCCTGTCTTGGATAATATATACCGCTCCTTCGGACGCGATGATCTATGTACAGGCGGGAGTGGCCGTGCTGTGGAGATCTTTCCTGTACCACAAGGCGGCTACGGGGCAGGCAGATTAGAACGAATACCTCAGATTGAGCGTAAGTATTTCCGGGAACGAAAGCTCTATGTTGCCTATAAGGTTGTCATTCAGGAATTTTGAAACATCTCTTCCTATGCCTACCGTGGGGATGGTCTTTGTTTCGGATGCGCTTGATGTTCTGGCCGTCAAAAAGAAAGCACCAAGGCGGACATAATCCCTGATGTTCCCGTCCCTGCCGATATCCTTTGTCAACGAGAGCGTCGCGAATGAAAAAGTCGGGTTGACAAGACCGATCGTAAAGATGCTTGTCATCGCGCTTGTGAGGCCCGATATGAACGAAGTTCCGAAATCCGCGGACGCTTTTAGTCCCCAGCCGCTCCCGGGATCGTTAAGATATAGCACCGGCGCGTTGGGCAGTATTGTCAGAGTTTCATAGCCGATCGAGATGTCGGCCGAGGAAGGGGAGGCCGATATCGCCGTCATCCAAAGAACTGCCGCGAGTAAAAGCCCTAATCTTAATTTAATCATAAATGTCTTCTCCTTATCTTATTTTCTTGTCACGTCAACATATGCCGTATGCAGGGTGTTGCTGTCAACGCGCAGAAGGAATGTGATCCTGCTAGTGCCGGGTTTTAGAACAAAACCTCCGGACAGTGTCTTTGACTCAAGAGCTCCCAGTTCAGTAAGTCCGGCTCCTCCGGCGGTGCCGCCTTCGGGAGTAGCGATCATGTTCGCCTGCAGGGTTATGTTGTTGTTGAGAGGGGAGTAGGAGACATTCCTGATGTCCACTTCCCATCTGTGCGAGTAAGGAGCTCCTGCTTTTGAGATCCTTATATCGTCGATGGCAATAAGAGCTCCCGGTTCCGATTGAATTACCGGCTCGGAGAATCTGACCGTTAATCTGGGCGGCATTTTTGTTTTTAAGGGATCCTTAACGGCTTCTTTTGCAACTGCAAGCTGAGATATGATCACAAGAGACATAACAGCCAGAGCAAACATTCTTTTCATTGCATTCCTCCTTGATCAGTGATCCACAACAAATTGTATATAAATGCGCGAATAAATGCAACCGGTAAAGTTTCTGCGGTAGCCGTGTTAAAATGCCAAAGGCAAGATCATGCCGACGATCAACATAGATAATACGCAACTATATTACGAAACCCGTGGAAGAGGACGACCTCTTTTGCTTATTGCCGGGCTCGGGTCTGACTCGTCAAGCTGGGCAGGGATAACAGAGCCGCTTTCTGAAAAATTCAATATCCTGATTTTTGACAGCCCTGGGACCGGCCGCAGCGGCCAAATGGAAAAGCCTTTTACCGTTGAACATATGGCGCAGTACGCGGTAGGCCTGTTGGACCATCTAGAAATATCCCGCACACATATACTGGGACATTCCCTCGGAGGTTATGTCGCCCAGGAGATCGCCGCCTCGCATCCCCACAGGGTCGATAAACTTATTCTTGAGAGCACCTCATATATTTCGTCAAAAAGGAACAACGAGCTTTTCACAGGGTTTTTTAACGAATTGGAAAAAGGTTCGGATTACGAAAGATGGATCAGGACATGGGCAGATTGGCTGTTTTCTCAAAAGAACCTTAAGGACAAGGAATTCGTGGACACATTCGTCAAATACGCTGTTGAATATCCTCTGCGCCAAGGAGCCGACGGTTTCCGGGCCCAGGTTCAGGCGCTCGCATCGTTTGACGGCAAAGACAATGCGCGCCACATCAAAGCGGGAACCCTGGTGCTCGAAGGGGCCGATGACAGGCTAATTACCCCTCCCGAAGCCGAAGCGCTGGCAAAGAGCATAACAGGGAGTTCTTATAAACTTGTCGAGGATGCCGGACACAGCCTGCATATCGAAAAACCC
>CAZRTO010000050.1:0-9435 GCA_964603025.1 uncultured bacterium
AATTATAACACGCAGGCATACAATGTTTGAACAAAGCAACGGCCCGTAAGAGCCCTCAAAGGCCCATAAAGGCAGATAAGGCGTAGGACTAAAATGGCTTAACAATGATTAGCCTTTTCAGCCTTCCGCCTTTTATCACTTTGTGGGCCTTTATGGGCCTTACTCTTTACGGGCCATTTCTTCTTTGCCCCCTGCTTCAGCGCTTCAGCTCCACCTTGACCGTCGTCCCGCCGCCGGGACCGCTGTCAAAAGTGACCGCGCCGCCCAAGGCCCTGACCGCCTGGTCGACAATGGACAGGCCCAGCCCTATGCCGTGCTCTTTGGTGGTATAGAACGGCTCGAACATCCTTGAGCGCACCTGAGGCGGTATCCCCGGCCCGGTGTCTGAAACATATATCATTGTCCGGCCGCCTTCCTCAAGCGCCTTTATCTCCACCTTCCCGCCCTGGCCCGCGGCCTCTACCGCGTTCATCAGCAGGTTGAGCAGTATCTGCTTTAAGCCGTTCTTGTCGGCCGATACTTCCAGCCCGTCGGGACACGACAAACCGATGCTTATGCCCTGTTTCCCCGCCGGCTCCTGCATCAGCGCCATGATATCTTCCGCCGTTCTTTTCAGCGGGATATTCTCTATCTTCATCGGCGAAGGCCTGGAATATTCGAGCACGCCCTGCATGAGCAGCTTCATTTTTTCTGTCTCCGAAAAAAGGACGCGGGACTGCGACAGAAGGAATTCCGGGTCGTTCTTTTTCTCGGGGAGCTGGTTTGAGAACCACTCTATGTACGAAAGCGCGCTCTGGGCTTCTCCGGCCACTCCGGCTGTAGCCCTGCCGAGGTCGGCCAGCTTTTCAAGGCTCATCGACCGCTCTATTGTTTTGAGCTGGTCCTTGTAAAGCATGGCGTTCTCTATGCTTATGGACACCTGGCCGGCCAGGTTCTCCAAAAGGTCTATGTCGCTACCGGAGAACGCGTCCTCGGATTTTTTCCTGTCGGCCGCCAGGAACGCGATCAGGCGGTATTCTTTTTTCTTTGAGATGCTGGGCACGGCTATGACGGCGCCCAGGGACTTCATGTCCGAGAGCACCTTTCGGGCCCCTTCTTTGTCGCCGGCCTCGTCCTTTTTTACCCGCCTGGTCTTGTCTGACTGGAACTGCAGCTCTTCGGCCACTATCAGGCACCCCGTCTGCTTCATCCGCGATATCATGGCGGCGCCCGGCTCAACTGACGTTCCTTTAAGGGAGGCCATCGTGCCGCGGGCGTCCTCGCAGATATAGAGGTCTTTTTCTTCGCTGTAGATAAAGCAGGCCGAGCCGAACAGTTTGAACGTCTGCATCGCCGCGCGCGAGATATACTCGGCCAGTTCTTTCGTCTTCATCAGTTTTTTCACGCCGTCGGAGAATTTGTGCGCTATCTTGTCGCCCTCGTATTTGGCCTTGAAAAAGTTCCTGTCTATGAACTCCTGCAGGCGGTTCTTGATCGGCTGGAACAACAAAGCAAGGATGAATATCGCCGGCAGCATGAACCAGAGCACGTTGAACCCGGGGATCCGGTTAAACAGGAAGTTGGACGTGTATATCGCCATCACGTAAAGCCCAGTCACGACCGTCGTGGTAGCGGTATAGAGGAGGCCTTTTTTTACGATGACATCAATATCCATAAGACGATAGCGTGTTATGGAATAAGCCATGACAAATCCATAAACGACATTAAGCCAATTGTCTATTGGTGGAATTAACAGATCAAATGTCATCATAAAATAAGTAAGCGCTGCAACGACTATTATCACAATGGCAAGCAACAAATATTGGGATTGCAATTTCCGTGCTGCTGAAGAGCCATGCATTACGGAATAAAAAGCTCTAGATATGGTCAGATAACCGCACCAACATAAAAGCGCAATAAAAAGGTAATATAGCGGCCCTGGAATCGTTATATATCTAACACCGTAATACGACCTTATTCCCGGAGAATAAAGATCAGTAAAAACAAAGGCTGCCAATAGTAGGGCCATGCCGTAGTTAGCAAGTAATATCCTTTTCTCTTTTTCATCTATCCCCAATATCGCAAATATAATATGCGCAAAAGCGGCCGGGCTAAATACTGCGAAGACGTTCAATAATTTATCCCACATCAACAAGAACGCCATATTGTGCGTAATATTGCTTTCACCAAAACACCCGAAAAGCCACAATGCGATCACTCCATTAGAAAAGAAAAATATTCTGAAGATTTTGTTGGCCGGGTTCCTCAAAAACACAAAAAGCCCCGTAAGAAATATGGTAATCGAGGCGAAAAGAGGAGAAATCGTATAAATATTCACTTCAATCTACCAGAAATAACCCCTATTTGTTTAATATCCGAGTCTTTGACTTTTTCACCAAAGCTTTTGAATTCGCTCAGTTTAAATCCATGCTTATCCCCAAGCTTCTTTATCTCCCTAACCTTGTTTAAATCCAACCCTCTACCAATAGTATAGTTCTCGATCCTATTTTCGAAAGTCAGAATCATTGTCTCGCTCAAACACGCATAAGCCGTGCTTTCAGGGAGTCCTATATCTATATCTGTTTTCATCTTGCCTGGCGGTTCTATTAATCCTCCGTCTATGACAAGAACATCTTTCCTCTTAGTTTTTGATTGATAAGATACATTCCTCGGCGTAGCAACATCGCAAACCACAGCACCAGACTTTAGATCCTCAACATCAATCAAAGTCAGCGGAAAACTTGTAGCTGTTATAACTACATCTGCATCTTTAACAGACTGTTTTACGTTTTGGTGTATTTCCACTGTAGACTTATAAAGCTCGTTAAGGTCGGCGCTCAGAGCTTTTAATCTTCGGATATTCCTTGCAACTATATTTACATGTCGACATCTGTCCGCAAAATAGTGCGCGCAGGCGCTGCCTATGGAACCCGTAGCCCCAATTACAGAGACTTTAGCGGCCTTAAGATCTATCCCCATTATTCCCGCTGCTTTTTCAGCCGCTTCTATCGTCATTGCAGCAGTATAGCTATTGCCCGTAGTAACTGCTATTTTAAGCTTTTTTGCAATCATTGTTCCTTGGTTGCCTATAACGGATGTTAATCCTCCTAGCCCTATTATCTTTGCACCGTTCTTTTGAGCAAGCAATCCGGCCTCGGCAATCCGCCTGATCACAAAAGACGAATCCATGGTCAGCATTTGGTCCGGGAGCAGATAGACCAAGATTATCTCTCCGTCGATTATCTCTCTGGTGCTTGCTGATTGAACTCCAGATATCTTCGAAGCAACGCATGGAGGTTTTTCCGCTAAGAGCTCTCTTAATTTTTTTTCATCTATTTTTTTTAGCTCTGGATCCAATTTGTACAGCAGCTCTAAGGAAAGAGGATAGGCAATAAAAGCATATTTTTTTCGAGTGTTTGTACTTTGCATTCTCTTTGATTAGATACATTCTAATTAAAACTGCCGATAAAATCAAGCAATAACGCTGCTATTTATAGACAAAAATACTATTCTATGTTAAACTTTTATCCAAAACAGAGACGATTTAGGCGGTTTCGAGAGCTAAAAAGCTCCTTTTTTATGCGGTTGCTATAAAGAAGGTTGGTAATTACGCCAAACACGGTTAGCACAAGTCGAAACTATAGGCCTGCTCTCGCAAAAGGTCTTTCAACGGCCTCTTCAGGGGATCCCTCGCGCGGAAATCTGGATATAAACTACACTTTTTGTCTAAATTCTTGCTGTTTGCGAAAAAATACTATTTCAGAGGAGGTTTTATGAACAAATCAAGTGTAACCGAAAATATAATATCCGTCTCTCCTGACGACAAAAAATCTCAAATAATGGGGTTTTTCAATGAGATAGCTGAGAGCTATCATTCACTGACAAACTCCATTCTGAAAGAACTCCAGGATGGGGTAGAAAAAAATGATACAACTCAACAAAAGCTGAACAAAGCAACTAAATCCATAGTCGAAAAAGGGCACTCCTTAGTATCGTCTATAGAAAATTCAAAACTGGCTGCCCAAATAAAGAAGGAATTCAGAAGCCTGGTCAGCCCTTGGATGTTGAAAAGTTTAATAATGAAAAGGGCATTAGAAAAACCTCGTGGCTATCCGGGCGACTATCAAATGTTGGAATACATATATAACAACGAACCCATTTCAGAAGGGATTGGATACTATTTCGACAGAGGATTTCTTGAAAGCGATCTTGTAAGGTCCGTAATAAATCGGAAAAACCTAACAAAAGAAGAAATAAAATCGCTTATAAAGTCCGGAAACAACCCAAAAATACTGAATTTGGCTTCGGGATCATGCAGAGAAATACGGGAAATGCTTGACGAAGGCATAAAAGAGAGTTTTTCCCTAACATGCCTTGATCAAGACGAGGAAGCCATTGCATTTTCTCAAAATGCTTTAAAAGACTCTATTGATGCAACCTTCATAAAGGATGACATTTTCAACATAACAAAAGAGGATAGGAAATCATTGTTGAATGACAAAGACCTGATATATAGCATAGGGCTTATAGACTATCTACCGGACAGGATCTTAAAAAAGATAATAAAATCCATTTACGACAATCTAAAACCTGGGGCTGTTCTGCTGCTCTCTCACAAGGATCATGGTGTGTACACCCCCATGAGAGAAGACTGGCTATCGGACTGGAGATTTATCCCCAGAGATGAGAAAAAAACGATCTCCCTGCTTAACGATTGCGGGATAGACAACAAAAAAATAAAGATTTTTAGAGAGGCTACAAAAATAATATTTTTCATGAAGATCAAAAAATGACATTCTATTTGGGTCAAATTAATTTTTACGCTTTTTCAGCGATTTTCAACGGACTACTGAGCCTGTTTCTTGTCCCCCTTCTGCTTTTCAGCAAGCAAAATTCCAGAAAGGTCAGAGTATTCCTTGTTTTTCTGCTTGCTGTGTTTGAATGGTCCATATTTTATTTCGCATGGCTTATAACACCAGAAAAAGAGATGGCCGAGTTCTTTGCAAGAACATGCATGATAGGGGTTTTGTTAATGGCTCCGGTTTTTTTGCATTTTACATGCGCACTAATTGGGCAGGGGATGAAAAGATTTTGGGTATTCGTCAATTATGCAATCGCCATTTTGTTTATTTCCACGGTCTATACTCCTCTCTATGTAAAAGGCATGAGGTCAATTCCTGGGATAGATTTGTGGCCTATTCCAGGTCCGATATTTTCTCTCGCAGTCTTGCATTTTATGCTCGTGTACATTTTGTCCCACATAATATTGTGGAATTATATGAAAAAATCCGATCCCATGACAAAACTGCAAATAAAATACACTTTCATCGGGACTTTTTTTGGCGGTCTTGGAGGGGCAAGTAACTTTCTATCATGGTATCTTCCCTATCCTCCCGTGTTCAATATCTTTACATCTGTATATGTTGTGTCCATATTCTATGCTATAAGTCGCTACCGACTTATGGGCATAGAAATGATACTACGCAAAGGCATGATATACGGCCTTATAACGGCGGTGATGAGCGTGCTGTATTTCATCGTAATATACCTGTCGGAACATTTCTTCAAGGCAGTGACGGGGTTCAGCTCCCTGTGGTTCACCATTCCCGCGATCTTCATACTGGCGCTGCTGTTCGAACCTACTATGGCCTTTTTGCAGGGCGCCGTGGACAGGACGTTCTTCAGGTCAAGATATATAGCGGAAAAGATATCCCGCAAATTCGCCGAGGGCGTCAAAAAACTGCGCACTATAGAGGATTTCGCAAAGTTCATCGCAAGGTCGGCCTATGTAACGCTCAAGCTCAAAGGCTCGGCGGCTTTTGCGTTTGACGAGCGCAAGGGCCTGTTCGTGTGCCTTGAAGCAAAAGGATCGTTAAAAGGCCTCAAGGACAGGCACATCCGGGCGGATGACCCCTGTGTATCCCAGATGCGCGGCAAAAAGTCCTCTGTCATGAGGGAAGAAACCAAAATGCCCGACGATAATATCTACTTGTGCGTGCCCAGCATGTCGTCCGGCAAAAGCGGCAGGCTGCTTGGATTTCTGGCGGCGGACACCAAGCGCGACAACACGCCCTTTTCGGTGGAGGAGATCGAACTGCTTGAAATGCTGGCCAACCAGACCGCTTCGGGTATAGAGAACGCCCTTTTGTACGAACAGCAGATAGCGACGATAGAAAAATCTCTGAAACTGGAAAAACTGGCCAGCCTGGGAGAAGCCACCGCGGGCGTGGCGCACGAGGCCAAGAACGCGCTCGGGTTCATAGCCACTTTCGCTCAAATGCTGCTTAAAACAGACGACAAGCCCAAGCTCGCAAAAACGCACTCCGAGGCTTTTACCAACGAAACCAACAGGATAAAACTGATACTGCAGGGGATACAGGACTATTCCAAGCAGACAGAGCAGCTCATGGAAGTGATAAACATTAAGGAGCTGGCTGATGAAACGATAGTCCTGGTGCGCGACCAGGCCAAGGGAAAGAACGTGATCATAGACAACGCCGCGGAGGAAGGCGTGCACATAACCGCCGACAGGAACAGGATGAAACAGGTGCTGCTCAACCTTTTTATGAACGCTATAGAGGCCATGGCCTCCGGGGGCGTGCTTTCGATCTCAACCGAGCGCGGCGGACAGGACATTGCCGTCAAAGTGGCGGACACCGGGAGCGGGATGACAAAAGAAACGCTGCGCAGGATATTCGAGCCGTTCTACACCACGAAAAAACAGGGCACGGGTCTCGGGCTTGCGATCGTCAAAAGGATAGTAGAAGAGAACAACGGCCGCCTCACCGCCGACAGCGAACCCGGCAAAGGGACAACGTTCACGCTGGCGTTCCAAACGTAAACAAAGGCAATTAGGCCCTTAAAGGCCCGTAAGGACATGAAGGGCGGAAGGCTAAAAAGGCTAATCATAGTTAAGCCCTTTTAGCCCTCTGCCTTTTAACGCTTCTTGGGCCTTTACGGGCCTTTGTTTTATTGCTACCCGAGGAATTTCCTCGCGATGATGATGGCATTGTGCCCGCCGAAACCCAGTGAATTGCTCATGGCGACGTTGACCTTCATCTCGCGCCCCTTGTTGGGCACGTAGTCCAGGTCGCATTCCGGGTCCGGTGTCTCGTAATTGATGGTGGGATGGACAAAATCTTCCTTGATGGACATCGCGCAGGCGACAAATTCGACGGCGCCCGCCGCGCCCAGCAGATGCCCTATCATAGATTTGGTAGAGCTGATCGGGATGTTTTTGGCGTGGTCGCCGAACACCTTTTTCATCGCCATCGTCTCGAGCTTGTCGTTGAGTTCGGTGGAGGTGCCGTGCGCGTTGATATAACTGACGTCCTCGGGATTTATTCTCGCGTCCTTAAGGGCCGCTTTCACCGCGCGGATGACGCCGTCGCCCTCGCTGTGCGGCGCTGTCATATGGAACGCGTCACCGCTCATCCCGTAGCCGATCACCTCCGCATAGATGGTGGCACCGCGTTTTTTGGCGTGCTCAAGCTCTTCGAGTATCACTATTCCCGCGCCCTCGCCCATCACAAAACCGTTGCGGTTCAGATCAAACGGCCTGCTGGCCTTTTCGGGAGTGTCGTTGGATGTGGAAAGCGCCTGTGCCGCGCAAAAACCGGCTATCCCCAGAGGGGTAATGGCCGCCTCCGCGCCGCCGGCTATCATCGCGTCCGCGTCGCCGCGTTTGATTATCTCAAAAGCGTCGCCAATTGAATGCGTGCCGGACGCGCAGGCTGTCGTCGTGCAGCTGTTGGGGCCCTTGGCTCCCGTGTGTATCGAGACCATACCGGCCGCCATGTCGTTTATCATCATGGGCACCATGAACGGCGAGCATTTTGACGGACCTTTTTCAAAAAGTATCCTTGCCTGGTCCTCAAGATACTTTATCCCGCCGATGCCCGAGCCGATCAGCGTACCGATCTGGGGAGCGTTGGAGTCATTTATCTCAAGCCCGGAATCTTTTATCGCCAGCTTGGCCGCCGCTATCGCGAACAGTATGAAATGCGACAGTCTGCGAGCTTCTTTTTTATCAACATAAAGCGAAGCGTCGAGATCGTTCACCTGGCCGGCCACCTGCGAAGTGAACTGAGAGGGATCAAAATGGGTGATCCTGCCTATGCCGTTGGTGCCGCTTTTGAGAGCGTTCCAAAAAGCGTCCTTGCCTATCCCGATCGGTGTCACGGCCCCAAGCCCGGTAACTACTACTCTACGCTCCGACATACGCCGTCTCTGCCTCCTTGACAAGCTGCCTTATTATCTCGGCAGCCGGTTTTATGACCTTGTCCTTTATCTTTGTCACGCTGCTTCCCGAGAACACAAGCCCGCCGTCCATATCGCCCTTCTGGGCTTTTTTCAGCACGTCAAAGATACAGTACTGTTTGGAGCAGATCTTGAGACAGTCATCGCAGTAAGGGATCCTGGGATACTCGCCTTTTGTCATGCCGTCGGTCAGCCTGGTCCTGATGGCCCGGCCCGGCATGCCCACGGGGCTTTTTATAAGCACCACGTCATTCGGATCGGTCGTCCGCGCGTGTACCTCTTTGTACGACTGCGCCGCGTCGCATTCTTCGGCCAGTATGAACCTTGTGGCCAGCTGCACGCCGTCCGCGCCCATATTGAGCATTTTTGCTATTCCGGCCCCGTCAGCGATCCCGCCCGCGGCAATTACCGGAACGGACGATACCGCTTCTTTTACTTCGCGGAACAGCTCCTCGGTCCCTTTGTCCAGCGTCCCCAGATGCCCCCCCGCCTCTTTGCTCTCGGCAACGATCGCCGAAGCGCCCAGCCCGACGGCTATTCTGGCAAGTTTGCCGGAAGAAACTATAGGGACTATAGGGGTATTGGATTCTTTGCCTATCTTGAAAAGGTCGCGCGAGAACCCCGCCCCGGAAGTGATAAAATCTATCTTTTCCTTCACGGCGGTGTTGACAATGCCGAGAAAGTCGCGGGCGGCATAGAGGATATTGATCCCGATTATACCGCCTTTGGCGAGCTTTCTTGCTGTCCTTATTTCCTGAGCCAGTTCGTCGTGTTCAAGCCCTGATGCCCCGATAACACCGACGGCCCCGGTGGCCGCGACGGCCCCGGCAAGCTTGCCGCCGGATATCCTTATCGACATCCCGCCCTGAACTATCGGTATCCTGGCTATCAGATTTCCGATCTTTAGTTCGGGTAATTTCACTATTGTCTAGTTCTTCGCGTGGGTCATAACGTATTTCACGGTATCGCCCACGGTCTTTATTTTTTCAGCCTCTTCGTCGGGGATCTCCAGCCCGAACGCTTCTTCAAGCGCCATGACCAGCTCCACCGTGTCGAGAGAATCCGCTCCGAGATCGTCGACAAATGAGGATTTCTCGGTCACCTCGGACTCGCTGACGCCAAGCTGTTCGACGACCACCTTTTTCACATCCTCGAATATTTTCTTCTCGTCCATTTCTTACATTCACCTGCCTTTCT
>CAZRTO010000051.1:0-9192 GCA_964603025.1 uncultured bacterium
GTTTTGCCGTGGTCGACGTGCGCTATTATGGCGATATTGATGATCTTCTGCATAGCTTAATTATATCGTGTTTTTGAGACTAAAATGATGCAAGTGTGAACGATTTTAGAAGATTTTAAACCTCACCCATAATTCTAGACGCAGACCGGTGGGCTCTCTCGGCCCTTGTTATGCCCCGAGAAGCTTCTTGCGGAATATTTGCATTTGCTTTGGCAAGTCTCTCTTGTGCTTTTTTCATGCGTTTTTCCTGGGCTCTTAATCTTTCTTGCTTTTCTTTAAGCTGTTCCGCAAGATCTTCTAACTCTTTGGCCAATTTTTCATATTGGCGAACCTTTTCCAGTCCTTCGACGTCGCCAGTCGTAATGCTTGAAGAGATGGGTCTGGCTGAGTCGGCCGAGGCCTTGACTTCTCTTTCTTTAATTGCGATCTGATCTCTCAGAGTGTTGACTTGATTTTGCAAATCCTGGCATTCCTTAGACAATTCTTGATATCGCTCCTCGGCGATAGCATACGTTGCGGGTTTCAGGCGATCAATTGTTTCCCCTTTCGTGGCTTTCCAGATTGCTCCAGAACCAGTGAAAAACTTTCCTACAAGAGTAAGCATGCCTGAAATCAGCGCCATTGGAATACCAACAAGTCCCGGCTTTCTTCCTGACCTGTACGGGGCTGCCAAGACGTCTGAAACACCTTCAAAAACCCCTCCAACAGTCCCAAGCATTTTCCCGCCCTCTTTTTGCCCCTCTTTTATCGCTGCTTTGAATGAGTCGCCTATGGTCTTTCTTGCTCCGGATCTTTCAGTCTGATGATATATGTCGCGTAGGGGCTGGTTAGAATCAGGCGCTGCATCATAATCGGGCCTATCCGAAGAAGCAGCAGGTCTTTCTCCCGCGGGCGGGAGCACTACCGCCGCGTTATATCTTATCTGCGCAGGACCATAGGGCAAGGGCTGCATTGGCTGCGCTACACGGGCTGGTTGGGTCCCAGAAATAGTTTCGTTCCCCATATAATTCCTCTAAATACCCTATCGGGGAAATTAGTATTTACTTGCATTGAACATTGACCTTCTGGCCACCCCCATATATTTATTCATCGACTTTTCCCGACCGAAATTTCGGTTTTGCAACGGGTGTAGATTATGTTATATAATCTTACTGCTTCATGTAAGGAGGAGCTGCAATGGGCTATAAACTGATAATTTGGATCTTGACTGTGTTCCTGTTCGTCTGTTCTCCGGCGTTAGCTCATTTCGGAACACGCCCAATGGGTATGGGCGGGGCTTTTACGGCGGTGGCGGATGACGCCAGTGCCGCATATTGGAATCCCGCGGGATTTGCTCTGAACCCCGGAGTTGATATCATGGGCTCCACGCTGGCCACCAACCGCAACGCGGTCATGGGAGATAACCTGGCTGCGGTCAAAATGTGCTACGAAGCCAAGATGAACTCCCCTTTCGACTGGATATTCGGGGTCGGGATCCTGTCGGCGCTTGCTGTCGACACCGCACAATATCTGGGCGACCAGGGAGTGCTGAAAAAGAACTGGGGACGCGACGTCAAAAGGACCGGCAGGGACGAATCAATGGCGGAACAGGTAGCTCAGGCCGGGGATGAGACGGGTTATTCCAGGGACCCGTTCAAAAGAGCAACGCCAAAACCGGAAGGCCAAAGAAGGACAAGCATCTTTGGCCCGCTCCAGAACATCAACCTGAACTTTTATCCCGGCAGGTACACTTACTGGGACAGAAGATACCGCATGTACGACGATATGCTGTACAACAAGGCTCAGTTCGCGCTGGGGCTGACCTGGCTGGGAGATAACAATCCCGCTCTTGACGAACACCGCAACTGGTACACTGTATCGCTGGCATCCGGCTGGGAAGAGCGGGTGGCGGTCGGGGGGAATATAAATTTTTACGATCTAAGGATCATAAGCTCCGGGGTCCGCGGCTTTGGCGCTGGGGTCGACATCGGGGCGATAGCAAAACCTCTTCCGAACGCTTCGTTCGGCCTTGTTGCCAAGGAGATACTGACCACCGACATAAACTGGCAGAACGGCGCGCAGACAAGGTACGAGATGATGATAAACGGCGGCGTGGCCATCGATCCGATCGATGAAGTCACCATTGCGGTGGACGGACATAATATTTTCGGACAGAACAATTCCAAGCCTACTATGCACTACGGCGTGGAAGTCAGGCCCGTAAGAGGCCTGGCGGTCAGAGCGGGGCTTTATGACCAAAGCAAGACAGCGGGAGCTTCTATAGGCTTGGGCAGTCTCATAATCGATTACGCATATCTAGGCGGACAGTTCAACAGAACACAGACGGTAGCCGCAACCTGGAAGTTCTAAGGAGTAAGGAAATTTTGCTCCGCTGGCGCTTCGCAAAAAAAATGGGAACCTATGCTTGCTCCTTACTGCTTGTTCCTTGCTTCTTCAAATTTTGCGGGTTGATAAGGACGACAATGTTTTAAGGAGAAAGAAGTAAGAAGTAAGAAAATTTTGCTCCGCTGGCGCTTCGCAAAATTTGGAGGGGGGAGGATTCGAACCTCCGAAGACTTGCGTCGACAGATTTACAGTCTGTTGCCATTAGCCGCTCGGCCACCCCTCCGCAACAGTAAAATTCTACCATAAAAACCGGTATGATATCCTCGACAAAGATAGGCCCGGCGCTTCAAATCGCCTACGATTTTTGTCCAGCTCCTTGATTTCGCATCCTGAGGCTTTGGCGGCGGAAGAATAGTGTATAATATCTGAAAAATGAATGAGAACACCCCGGCCTGCTGCCATCGACCCGCAGAACCCGGACGGATCGTTTTGAGCAGAAGAACATCCGCTACTGCGGCGGTGTTCGCAGCGGTATTTTTGCTTTCCTACCTGCCGCCTCTCTCCGCCCTGAACAAAAGCCTCATGGCGTATATTGCGACTGTATGGTGGGCGGTGCTGCTCGGATTCCTGCTAGCCGGAGTTATAGACCATTTTGTCCCCGAAGGATTCGTGTACAAGTATCTCGGGGGGAGAAAAAAACGCTCCATAATAACAGCGGTACTAGCCGGATTCCTTATGTCAGCCTGCTCTCACGGGATACTGGCGATCTCCATGCAGCTCTACAAAAAAGGTGCCGGGATACCGTCCGTGATAGCTTTTCTTATGGCCTCACCATGGGCTAATCTGCCGGTAACGATACTGCTGTTCAGTTTTTTCGGATGGAAAGCCTTTGTATTCATTGGTTCGGCAATGCTGATCGCCCTGATAACCGGATATATCTTTATGTTCCTGGAAAGAACCGGGCTTATAGAGGCCTCCAGGCCGTTTGACGAAAACCTTGTTTCCGAATGGACAAACATAAAGAACTTCAGCTTAAACACCTCGGTGCGGGGCGTGCTCAGGGGTACGATAGCCATGATAGATATGATACTCTGGTGGCTGCTTATCGGGCTTATGATCGCGGCCTTCATAGGGGCTTTTGTCCCGGCACATATATTCTCTCATTACCTAGGGCCTACTCTCCCGGGATTACTGCTCACACTGCTCTTTGCTACGATCATAGAGGTTTGCAGCGAGGGCAGCGCGCCGATAGCATTTGAGATATTCAACAAGACGGGAGCACTGGGAAATCCATTCGTTTTTCTGATGGCAGGCGTGGCGACCGATTACACGGAAATAGGACTGATTTGGACTACCATAGGAAAAAAGACAGCTATATGGCTGCCCATAGTTGCGGTCCCGCAGATTCTATTGTTCGGAGTGTTGTTCAATATCTTTCTGAAATAAACTCTAAATAAATTCTAAATACAAAGCTCAAATATTGCGATTTATATTTTGAACTTGGGATTTCCTTAGGATTTAGAGGTTGGGACTTAGAATTTCTTCGGCAGTCTCTGCCTGTAGACCTCATATAACATGAGCGCGGCCGCGACAGAAGCGTTTAAAGACGGGATCTTTCCTCTCATAGGTATCCTGACTATATAATCGCAGCGAGTTTTGACCAGAGGTGCAATCCCCTTGTTCTCCCCTCCCACGACAACAGCGATCGGCATTTTTAGGTCGACTTCGCTCATTTTGTTGCTGCCCAGATGATCTATACCGACCACCCACAACCCCTGTTCCTTCAGGTCGTTGATCGTGGAAGAAAGATTGGCGACCCTGGCCACTTTTACGTGCTCTATGGCGCCCGCCGATGTTTTTCCGATCGTCGGAGTGACACTGACAGACCTGTTCTTAGGGATTATCACTCCGTGGACTCCGGCCGCATCGCAGGTCCGAACGATAGCTCCAAAGTTCTGCGGGTCTTCCAGGCTGTCTAGGATAAGAATAAAAGGCGGCTCGCCTTTTTCCTTGGCATCTGCCAGGAACTCATGATAGTCCGAATAGGGCTTGCCTTCCGCTATCGCGACTATGCCCTGTGAGAATTTTGAATATTTCTGGAGCGTGTAATTATCCGCCCAGTGGTACGGAACGCCTTTTTCTTTGGCCAGAGAGATGATCTTATCTATGACCTTGTCAACGCCTTTGTATCTGCCGATGAATATTTTGCTTATCTTCCTGCCGGCCTTCAGCGCTTCTTTTACAGGGTTTTTGCCGGATATTACATCTTGCATAGCACGCTCTCGAATATGCCGAGGGCTTTATCAATATCAGCTTTTTTCACATTTAGCGGCGGGATAAAGCGTATGACCTGGTCATGCGAACCGCAGCTGATCAGCAAAAGCCCGTCATTCAGGCATTCCTTAATGATCTTTGAGGTGGCTTCAGGGTTTGGCTGCCCGTCTTCCTTAATGAACTCCACTCCTATCATAAGCCCTTTTCCGCGGACATCTCCTATAACGGAGTGTTTCTTCTGCAGATTTTTCAGGCGTTTTAACAGATATTTACCGAGCTTTTCTGCCTTTCCCGTCAGTTTTCCTTTTTGTATCTGCTCTATTACCGCCAGGGACGCGGCACAGCAAACCGGATTGCCTCCGTAAGTGCCGCCGTGAGCTCCGGTCGTCCAGGATCCCATTAGCTCTCTTTTTGCGATCACGCCTCCCAAGGGGAGACCGTTGGCCATTGCCTTGGCCATTATCATGATATCCGGGGTCACGCCGGAATGCTCGCACGCGAACATCTTGCCGCTCCGGCCGAATCCGGACTGGACCTCATCAAAAATGAGCAGAATGGAATTCTTAGCGCATATTTCCTTGACTTTTTTAAGATACCCGTCCGGAGGCGCGATATAGCCGCCTTCGCCCATTATCGGCTCGATGAGCACCGCGGCAATATTGCTTGGACCGGCGCCCACAACTTTTTCTTCAAGCTCTTTTACGCATTCCCATGAGCAGCGGTCTGGAGAGCAGGTTCGTCCTCCGTGCCACTTGCAACGGTAGCAATAAGGATAGCCAACTTCATAGGTGTTGGCCATGAGGGGCTCGTATCCCTTTTTATACTTTTCTTTTGAGTTAGTGACCGACATGGCCCCAAAAGTGCGCCCGTGAAAAGAGCCGGTAAACGATATTATGCCCTGCTTTTTGGAGGTGTACTTTGCCAGTTTCATAGCTGCTTCGACCGCACCGGAGCCGTCCTGGCAGAAAAAGCACATATCAAGTCCGTCAGGGGTGATCTCTGCCAGTTTCTCGGCCAGCTCGATATATTTTTCGTAATATGCCACGCCTATGCAGATATGCTCGAGATTTGTTAGCTGCTTTTTCACCGCGGAAACTATCTTTGGGTTGCAGTGGCCAAGCGATGTGACGGCTATGCCGCAGGAAAAATCAAGGTAATTCTTTCCGTCAACCCCGAAAAGATACGCCCCCTTCCCGCCCTTGATAACAAGGTCGTTATAATGGCCAAGGACAGGGGAAACTACTTTTTTATACCGGGCTATTATTTCTTCTTTTTGCATTTTTTCTTCGTTCTTTCTCCCCCTTACCAAGGGGGAGAAGCCCCGAGCCCCGCGAGGGGCAGAGGGGGTTACGCCGCCACGACCTCTTTCACTTCCGGGACATCCGACTTGATCATCTGCTCTACAACGTTCTTCAGCGTCATCGTGGCCATCGGGCAGCCGCCGCATGCGCCAGTAAGTTTGACTCTTACCACGCCGTCTTTTTCCGAAACGAATTCCACATCACCGCCATCCCCCTGCAGATGCGGGCGGATCTTTTGAAGGGACTCCACTACTTTGTCTTCGAGCGTTTTATTATCTGCCACGATGTTTCTCCTTTTATTCCTGTTGGGCAATTCATGAATTGCCCCTACAATATTTCGTTCATGCTGCCGGATCGAAACCCTTCCAGATCGACTGTAACATATGAAAAACCGATTTTTTTCAGTTTTCCCGCTATTTTCTCTATTATATCACCTTTGAAAAGACGCTTTATCGAGCGCTTTTCCAGCTCTATTCTCGCGATGTCTCCGTGCATGCGAACGCGAATACTGGCTTTTTCGCCGAAAATATTCCTAATCATTTTTTCGGCCTTTTCGATCATTTGCAATTTATAGTTTGTAATTTTATCTCCGTACGGTATCCTTGAAGCAAGACAGGCGCACGCGGGTTTATCCCATGTCGGAAGACCCATTCTTTTGCTGAAATACCTAATGTCCGCCTTTGTAAAGCCTGCTTCCTGCATAGGGCTTCTTACTCCAAGCTCTATTTTTGCCCTGGAACCCGGCCGAAAATCTCTTAGATCGTCAATATTGGATCCGTCCAGAACATTCTTTATTTTTTTCCTGCGGGCGATCTCCCAAAGGCGCTTGAAAAGCTCTTTCTTGCAATAATAACAGCGCTCCGGAGGGTTTGAAACAAATTGTCTATCGTCGAATTCTCTCGTTTTGATAAGCATATGCTGAAGCTTCAGTCTTTTCGCCAAAAACACCGCATCTTTCAACTCGCCCTTTGAATATGTTTCCGAGACCGCCGTGACCAGAAGGGCCTTGTTTCCCAGAACTTCTTTTGCAACGGCTGCAAGAAAAGTCGAATCAACGCCTCCGGAAAAAGCAATTACAGCGGAGCCTGATCTTGCAATGTTCTTTTTTAGGCTCTCTAGTTTGTTCATTGTTGTTTGGATATGTCTTTAACTGCCGCAACAACAGATTCAATATCATTTTCGGTGTTATAAAATCCTGCCGATATCCTGACAGTCCCTCTCGGAAAAGTTCCGATGACTTTGTGGCACAATGGCGCACAATGAAGGCCCGTTCTTGCGATGATCCCGAAATTCTTTTCTAATACATCTCCGACGGCCTTGGGCTCCATTCCGTCAATATTAAAAGAAACCACCGCTGCCCGCTGCTTCGGATCCAAAGGCCCGTATAGTTTAACTTTTTGTATGGTTTTCAATCCTTCGAGCATAAGCCCTGTGAGCTTTTCGGAATGTTCCCGTATCTTTTGAATGCCTTCTTTTATTATAAAATCAACCGAGACTTTAAGCCCGGCAATGCCCGGCGTATTCGGAGTGCCGGTCTCAAATTTATCCGGCATGATCTCAGGCTGCGTCTCCAATTCTGACTGCGAACCAGTCCCCCCGTGCCTTAGAGGAATAATGTCTTTAGGATTTATATATAATCCTCCCGTCCCCTGCGGACCCATCAGCCCTTTGTGGCCCGCAAACGCCAGAAGATCTATATTCATTTTTTGGACATCAATGTCGTAAATGCCCGCGGTCTGTGCTGCATCGACGAGGAACAGGACGCCGCGATCTCTTGCTACGGCGCCGATCTCCTTGATCGGCTGCAGGGCTCCTATGACGTTAGAAGCATGGAGCATCGCTATCATTTTGGTGTTCTTCTTTATGTGCCTTTTGACATCTTCCGGGTCTACGGCAAAGGTTAAAGGATTTACGGGAACAATGCCTATCTCAACACCTTGCGCCTCCAGGTATCTGAGCGGCCGCACAATCGAATTGTGCTCTATGGATGATATTAAAACGTGATCCCCGGGCTTGAGTGTGCCTTTTATCGCCGTATTGATCGCGTCGGAACAATTTAGCGTGAACACTATATGCGAGGGGTCCTGAACATTAAAAAGTCTTGCCAGGGAAGCTCTTGCCGCCGTTAGCAGCAAATCGGCTTGTACTGAAAAGCTGTCTGTGCCCCTGCCCGGGCTGACATTGTTGTTCAGGATGAAGTCTTGTACAGCCTCAAAAACCTGCCTGGGCTTATCCCTTGTGGTCGCGGCGTTGTTTAAGTAGATCATTTAGCAAGGACTTCGTTCACCTTCTGTGACAGGGCTTTCTGATCGAGATATCCGGTTATCCTGTCGACCATTTTTCCTCCCTTAAAGAACATAAGGGTCGGTATGCCCATTATCTGGTATTGCGCGGCTACCTGCGGGCTGTCGTCGGTGTTTAACTTGACCACTTTTAGCTTGGCGCCGAACTCCTTTGAGACCGCCTCAACTACCGGGGCGACCATCCTGCACGGCCCGCACCACGGCGCCCAAAAATCCACCAGCACCGGAATATTTGACTTTACCACCTCGGCATCAAAATTGGCTGCGTTTATTTCCTGCATGATATTCTCCTTTTATATATTTGGGTTCGTACGGGCGGGTTTCAAACCCGCCCCTCCGGTCTCATTTCATCGAATCGATCATCCGGCCTTTCGGGTCTATCGCCACAACGGCAGGAAAATCCTTGACCTCGATCTGCCTCACCGCTTCGGTACCCAACTCGGGGTAGGCGACAACTTTTGAAGAAACTATCCTCTTTGAAAGATATGCCCCCGCGCCGCCTACCGCGGCAAAATAAACCGCTCTGTTCCTAATTATAGCACTGATGACTTCGTGGCTTCTTTTGCCTTTTCCTATCATTGCCACAAGGCCTTTTTTAAGCAGGGCGGGCGTATATTTGTCCATCCTGGAAGATGTGGTCGGGCCGGCCGATCCTATAACCTTGCCTTTTCTTGCCGGCGTAGGTCCGACATAATAAATCGCCTGTCCTTTTAGATCCATAGGCAGCCCTTTTTTATGGGCCGCATCCCGGGCAGTGTATAGCCTTCCGCTTATTAATACCTGTTCTCCGGCTTTTAACCCTGCTATTTCGGGCTTTCTTAAAGGAAAGCTGATCCTTTTCATACGACCATTATATAGCAAAAACCCACCGATGCTCACTGTTGTCGGGCAATACAAAATCATGAAATTTCCCACGATTTTTGACGATAATCTCAGTAGAGGGGTCGAGCCGACTAAAACCCCAAGACCAAAAGGAGGACCAGATCAAT